>CAYPZY010000525.1:0-2117 GCA_964415155.1 uncultured Bdellovibrionales bacterium | reverse complement strand
ATCACCCCAATTTTCAAAGGGTCCATACCGGACACATAGGTTACAGATTAGGTGCCAATCAATCTTTGATGTTTCAATTTTTTGTCTCAGCGTGATACATCCTCCTAAACCAAGGTCACGCATTAACTTGCTGATTTTATTAAATTATCACATATTGCAATTTGCAAATTGCAATATTATAAAGAATGAAATATACTTAGATTATGAGAGAGTTAAGCGGAATCAAGCCTCAGGATATACTAATTCTTCTAAAAATTGTGACTTCAAAAGGAAGTCTCAAGCAAAACGATATTGCTCATAGCCTAGAGCTTAGCCAGGCCGAAGTCAGTCACGGAATTGCACGGCTAAAACATGCAAATCTTTTAGCTCATGACGGAAGTATTAAAAAAAGCAACGTTACTGAATTTTTAACTCACGGATTAAAATACATCTTCCCTCCTTCATTTGGCCCTATAACCATAGGAGTGCCAACTGGCCACTCTCTTACTTCTCTAGATTTTGTAAGACATAGCGAAGAAGATGTATTTGTATGGCCCTACGCTGAAGGCACAGCGAAGGGACAGGCTTTACTCCCGATTTATGCTTCGGTTCCGGCGGCATCACTAGTTGACGAAAAGCTTCATGAGCTTCTTGCATTAGTGGATATGATTAGAGCTGGTCGAGCCCGCGAAGTTAGTTTGGCGATAAAAGAGCTTAGAGACCGCATTTCAGAGTGGAAATATGCGCGATCCTAACCTCGAGGTTTTGAGAACAGTGATATTTAAACTTGGCGACCTTGCCGATGAATTGGTTTTCATTGGGGGATCAGTAATTGGACTTTATATCAAAGATACAAACGTGATGAGTGTCAGGCCAACTAAGGATGTGGACTGCGTTGTGAAAGCTACATCACGGGTTGAATATGAAGCTTTAAGCCAAAAGCTTCGCGCTAAAGGTTTTAATGAAGACATGCAAAGTGACGTGATGGGAAGATTTCGCAGCGAAAGTTTAATTCTAGACGTGATGCCCACAGAAAAAAAGATCCTCGGATACACCAACCGTTGGTATGAGCCAGGCATTAAGAATTCTCAAACAATTGATTTAGACGGCACATTAAAGATTAGGGTTTTTTCTATTCCATATTTAGTTGCTTCTAAGGTCGATGCATTTAGAGGGCGTGGTCAAAATGATTTTCGTTTGAGTGCTGATATTGAAGACCTCGTAACTTTATTTGATGGCATCGGCGATATTTCAGAGCAACTTGCGTCAGCTCCCCCGGACGTTGGGCAATCTCTACTCGCGGACCTTAAAGAATGGTTAGAGAAGGATGAATTTCTTGAGTCTATCACTGGCCATATATCTGATCGATTAAATGTCGAGGGACGAAAACAGATCGTAATTAAACGTTTAAGAAAATTTCTTGAAACTCAATTTAGATCATAACATGCGGTAGTTTGGAATTGCGTTTACAAGACAGTCTCGGTTGAAGGGTCTGTCTAGTGCACTGTTGGTTGGTTTGTCACCTCCGATTTTTCGATCACATATTTTTTATAAAGTTCGTAGCCATCATCCCATGTCTGTTTTGGTGTTCTTCCAAGACAGCGCTTTCCCTGATTCGTTCTTTGTTCGTTGTATTCAGTCATGTAGGCGTCAAGATCGAACTGTATTTGCTCGACTGACGTGTAATGGGTTTTTCTAAATGCGACCGCGTAAAACTCATCCTGGATAATCTGATTAAGTCTTTCAGTGCAGCCGTTGGTCTGTGGGTGGTAGGCTTTTGTTCGCGAATGTTCGATGTCGTTTAAATGCAAAAATAGCTGGTATGGATGCTGTTCGACTTTGCCCGAGTATTCAGTTCCGCGATCGGTCAGGACCCGCAGTAATCGCATCTGTTCGCTGTCAAAAAACGGAAGAACTTTGTCGTTTAAAAAATCGGCTGCTGTGATTGCCGTTTTATCAAGATAAAGTTTGGCAAAACCCATATTTGAAAAAGTATCGATTCCAGTTTGCTGATAGATTTTTCCAACGCCTTTGATGTAGCCAACGTAGTAAGTATCTTGTCCGAACAAAAATCCAGGATGAAAAGTTTCGATTTCGCCGTGCGCTTGCTTTTGTTCCTTTGCACTTTCTAGAGCTGC
>CAYPZY010000524.1:0-2121 GCA_964415155.1 uncultured Bdellovibrionales bacterium | reverse complement strand
AAGGTTATATTTTTACGCAAACTGGTAGAGGGCGGCACCGAGCACAGCTTTGGTATACATGTGGCTAAAATGGCTGGTATGCCCAGGCAGATAATAGACCGTGCCAACGAAATGCTGCATGAGCTGGAAAGCCAGCGCCAGCAGCACGGCGATACCAAAGATGCCATCCGAAAAATGCCGGCCAATAACTTTCAGCTAAGCTTTTTTGATGTAAATGACCCTAAGCTGAAACGCCTGGCCGAGGAGATAGAACGCATTGAAGTGAACACCATTACGCCCGTGGAGGCCATATTGAAACTGCACGAGCTGAAAAAGATGCTTGAAAAAGAATGAAAAAAAATGCGTTTGGGTTTTGAGATTTTGTAACCGTTTCTATATTTGCAGTCCCCAAGCACAAAATAACGTTCTTGTAACAAGGGGCTGATAATCAAAATATCAGAGCAATTATGCGGGAGTAGCTCAGTTGGTAGAGCGCCACCTTGCCAAGGTGGAGGTCGCGGGTTCGAGCCTCGTCTCCCGCTCTAAGAAAGGTTTGAGCAATCAAACCTTTTTTAATTTAGGGCCTGCATAGCAATGCCCTGATGCCGTGGTGGTGGAACTGGTAGACACGCAGGACTTAAAATCCTGTGACCCTAAAAGGTCGTGCGGGTTCGATTCCCGCCCGCGGTACCAACGGGGAATTTCTCTTTTTCAAAGGAGAGTTCCCCGTTTTCTTTTTGTCCAAAACCCGCGCTGCTGCTGCGATTGAGAAGATTATAGTATTGACTTTAGTGGTTCGATAATCCCCATTTTTGAGATTATAGACTATTCCTTCGGGGAAAACAGCCTTTTGTAGCATCTGCCTGCATTCCAAATCTCCTGAAACCCACGCCTGGCTTAGGTTTTGGCACAATCCCAAAGAAAAATTTATAAACTCTTGACGGTTCGATAATTCCTGAGGCTTCCTTAGCATGTCGCGCTGGATTTGTGAGATTGTTTCTGCGTATTTAGCGCGGTGTTTTTGATAGGTTGCACTATCAATCAAATCATCTATAAACTTTTCCTCAAGGCTTTCAAGCTGCTTATTAAGCACACTTAACCTTTTTTCCAATTCACTTCTTTCCGAGTTCGTATTCTTGTAAACAGTATCGAACATATATTCCATTTGCCGCTTGAGCGGGGTAAAATGCTTCTTCGAAATTTCGAAACTTGACAATAACGAAACAAACTCATCGTGCATGCTTTTAGCGCTCTTATTGCACTTGCAACCTTTAGTATTGCATTTGTAGTAGTATAAACCTTTCTTTTTTACAAGGTATGCAGTCCATTTGGTGGAGCATTTGTCGCAAACTATAAAGTGCTTAAGTGGTGTATTTTCATTTTCTCTTTTATAGTCGTAATGACTGGGTTTGGATTCTGCTAAAACTTCATTGGCCCTTAAAAACGTATCAACTGAAACCAATGCAGGCCATTTACCATCAACAATTTTATCACCTAACATCTTGTTAGATAATTTACCGCAGTAAACAAGATTTCTGAAGATCCGGCTAAGTTGCTTCTCACGTATTTTGAATCCTAACTTCGACAGCTTTATGGCTATCTCAGAAGACTTCATGTTTTGGTGTGCTTTCCATTTAAAGGCAAGCTGTATAGCCCTTCCGGTTTTGTTAATGGTTAATACCGTTTCACCATCGATGTTTTGCTGGTCGTAGCCAAGCGGCGCTTTCCCTATGATATAACCCTTTTCATACTTTTGCTTCATTCCCCTTATGGTTCTCTCGCTTCGCTGCCGGTTGTCAAAGTTCGCCCATAAGAACTGCATGTCCTGCTGCAAAACGCCAACCGATGTTTGCGTGTCGAATGGTGCATTTGCTGCAATAACCCGAATACCCTGCTTGCGCAGCCTATCAACCAAGTGAATGGCTTCGGATCGATGAGGTTGGTTTGCGCAACCGGCTGGAACGCCTCCCATTCCGCGCGCGTCGCTGGGGTGATGCTTGCCCCCAGGAATTTGAGGTCGGCATCCTCGCCCTCAAAGGCGTCTTCGAGGAAATAACCGATGCCGAAGGAAAGGTCGTTCCTATCCTTGAAGAAGATGGCGCCGGGAATGTGCTTGGCCTTGTATTCCTCGCGCGGATTGCG
>CAYPZY010000523.1:0-2121 GCA_964415155.1 uncultured Bdellovibrionales bacterium | reverse complement strand
CCATACTTCGGTCCCTGGCAAGCGACCGGCGTCTTGATCGGTCAGGGCATCATCGCGCTGGGATTTTTGATGATGATTCCTTTCAAACATAAGTAGTTCTCAACCTATCTTATTGATCGCGTCGAAAACAAGGGTGTACAATTTGCAGTATATAGGGCGTTAACCAGCGAAATCGCTGTTATGTACCCCATTTTGGGTGTTTAGACAGCGCGCTGTATAAACAGTAGTTGGGCAAAACCTTGCAGGAAAAAATCATGGGAATTGACATTCGCTGGGAAAACGAATCTGGCAATCAGTTAGAAGAAATTTCTGACCCGAAAAATTATTTTGGGTTTGCGTTGGCTTTATCACCATTAGAGAAAACCGTTTGCTTACGTTTTATTGACCCCTACGGCGACACTGTATTCAATCAGCAACAGATTCCTGTTTTCATAAGTGAACTCCAAGCCTTGCAACAACTTGTTACATCAGAGCAACTCGATGGTTTACGCGAAAAACTCAAAATGGAACATCAAGAGTATAACTCCACTAAAACAGAAACACGTACTGCAATTGAAATTTCAGAACATATCACCAAGATTTTAGAGTTGGCTCAGCGAAGCACAGACAAAGTACACACTTACTTAAAATTCTACGGCGATTAATTACAATGTCTGAAAAAGCCGAAGTAAATTACTAAAAATTTTGGCGAATCGAGTTTCTGATTATTTTGTGTTTTGGTAAGTCAAGCTTTTGCTTTTTCAATTTTGGTAATTGCCAGAAAATGAGTTGTGTGTAAAACTTCATCAAGTTGGCGGTGGCGTCTTGCTCGGTCAGCGAGTCTTGTGCTCATCGGTTTTGCCCAACACAGCGTGCACCCGACGTGTGGGAGTCTGCGGCATTTTCAGGCTTTTTTCTGGCTTCCAGTTTTTTCTACATCTCAAACCTTTTCCACGCCCGCCCACACGCGGGTAACGCAAACCGTTGGGCAGTTCCTTGCAAAATAATACTCATATAAGGAGAACAAAATGGGACTAGTATCTGAAGTATTTGATTTATTGATTTCAGGAGTTGATTTTGCTGGGAAAGTTTTAAGTGCCATAATTTCTCGTCCTGAACAGCCCAAAACCCCTGAACCGCAAAAAATAGAGTCAAAAGAAATAACGACAACCACCACTTTTGAAAAGGAAATACACCATCACCACGAGCCACAGGTGATTGAAAGAGAGATTCGCACTGAGCCAAAGATAATTGAAAAAGAAATCCACCACGAACCTACGGTTATTCAAAGCGGCGAACCAAAAATAATCGAGAAAGAAATTCATCACGAGCCAGTAACAATTTATGAGCCTGTAAAAATCGTTGAAAAACGAGTTTTAGATAGGAAATTTTTAACTGACGTCGTAGATAAAACCGTAGAAAAACTGTCTGTTCTACTCAATAAACAAACAGTTCAGTTTTTTTACATTCTGGAAGAACACCAAATTCGCGCCTCAATTCAAGATTTACAAGCCAGAGTAAGCGCACTGAAAACATTAGTAAATTACAAAACACTCGACCCTAACATTGCCACGCAAATTATGGTGTCTGCGCTGAATCCTCTTCAAGTTAGTTTGAATATTGTGGAGATTCGATTGAAGGACGCTGGACAAAATGAACTTTGGGAATACTGTTATGTAGTTGGAAATAGTGCATTACTCACTGGATATGCATATTTAGGGCAAGACCTTCCTGCTTTAAGAGAAGAATTGGAAGACCACTTGAAAATAATCCAAAACAAATTACTCAACCAAGTAGCACGAGAAATAATTGTCAGCGGTGGAGAAATCCCCTGGGACGAAGTACCATCTATGCTAAAGCCTGAAAATGCTTATAAAATCCTTGACCTTAATAAATCCTATCAGCAAAGTTTGCAAATGCCTTTTGACTTAAACAAAATGTCTTACGATAGAGTGAAGGCATCTTTGCGAAAAGTAAAAAATATTAGCATGTTACAGAGAATCTATACCGAAGAAGAAAAAAATAAAAAGCGAGTGCGAGTTTTGAAGGCAATTGAACAACGCAAAAATGAACTTGATAAATAAAAACTGCCCAACAAAGCGTGCACCTGACGCTGGGGATTCTGTGGCAATCTCAAGCAGT
>CAYPZY010000522.1:0-2144 GCA_964415155.1 uncultured Bdellovibrionales bacterium | reverse complement strand
TAAACAGCTCTCACTAGAGTACCATCCTCACAAATGCCTCTTCCAGAGTAAGACTTTCACGCCTAACCTCGGTGATGATTTTTTTTTCTTTTAAAAGCTTCTCGAGAGAGATCTGAAGTGCGCCAGAGTCGGCGACAGATAAGGTCTTCGTTTCGCTGCCATCGAGAAAATAAATGGTCGAGCCCTGGCTATGTTGAAGCAATTTGGTAGTTTTTCCTTCGTAAGCAATTTTTCCCTGTTTAATGATGACCAGATTTTCACAAAGCTTTTCAGCATCGGGTAAAAGATGGCTGCTAAAAAAAACCGACGTTCCTTCGTTGGCGGTCTCACGGATGATACGACTTAATTCCAATCGGCCATCCGGATCCAAACCTGATTTGGGTTCATCGAGAATAATAAGCTGAGGACGATGAATTAAAGCCTGTGCGACCCCTATCCGCTGAAGCATCCCCTTCGAGTAGTCTTTGAGACGTTTAGAGGCCGAAGCTTCCAAGCCGACTCTTTTTAACAGCAAATGTGTTCTTTCACGAAGTTCCTTTTTACTTTTAAAAACACCAGACAGCGAACCATAAAAAGTTAAAAACTCAAAACCACTGAGATAAGAATAAAAGTATGGTCGCTCGGGCAGAAAACCAATTCGGCTCAGTACTTCTTTTGAGATTTTTTCTTTACCGAAAAAAGTGATTTCTCCGGCGTCTGGAAAGATTAAATTTAGCAGACATTTAATAGTGGTGGTTTTGCCGGCACCATTAGCTCCTAAAAAACCCGTGATGGTTCCTCGACGGAGTGAAAATGATACATCCTTAAGAACGTTCACCGATCGAGGAACGAATCCTCGGCGAAACGACTTTGTCAGACCCTTAACTTCAAGAACAACATCAGCCATTCCTAAATTGTAGGAGCGTTCGCAAGCGAAATCAACGGTGCCACAGATTTAACACTAATTTTCTGTTGGCGATGTTTTCGAAGGGCATACAAAAAAGCGAGCGCAGTATCCGATTCGGTAAGACAAGGAATCGAGGACTCAATACAACTTCGACGAATACTAAAACTGGCTTCAATGGACTTCTTACCGCGAGTGGTATTAATCACTAACGACACAAGTCCCGATTTTATGCGATCCACGCAATTTGGTCTTCCTTCAAGAACTTTTTTAACGGTAATGCAATTAAGACCATTTTCCAAAAGAAAAGTCGCAGTACCACCGGTGGCCGATAGTGTGTACCCCATCTGTTGAAGTTCACGCACCATGGGTAATAAAATGGGTTTATCTTTATCTCTTAACGAAAGAAAAATTTCACCTTTGAGGGGTGGAATCATTTGGCTCGCTAAACAAGCTTTTAAGAGCGCTTCGGCATAGTCATCACCTATTCCCATGCTTTCGCCCGTGGATTTCATTTCGGGGCCAAGAATAGAGTCGGCATTGGTCAATTTTTTAAATGGAAATACGACACCTTTGACGGCGACACGCGGTAGCTTGTTCCACTGAAATTTCTTGAGATCAATTTCTTGATTCTTTCGTCCCAAAACCGCTAACACACCGAGATCCACCATGGGAATGCCGGTGGCCTTTGAAACAAAAGGTATTGTGCGCGAGGACCTGGGATTCGCTTCGAGAAGAATAATTTGGTCGTTTTTAACGGCCAGCTGCAGATTTAATAAACCAATGACTTTCAACTTATCTGCTAATTGCAAGGACATGCTTTCAATTTTTTCGCAAGTATCAGGTTTCAACCGTTGTGGAGGAATAACGCCCATGCTGTCGCCACTATGAACTCCGGCGGCTTCAATGTGCTCGATGATTCCACCCACTAAGCTCCAATCTGATCCTCTCACCAAATCAACATCGACTTCGAGCGCTCCTTCGACAAACTCATCAATTAAACAAGGAGAATCCTTACTGATAAATTCTTTATGACGAGTGAAGTAGTCTTTTAGTTCTTCGATTGTCTCGATAATTTCCATGCGACGGCCGCCCAGCACGTAACTAGGACGACAAATGACAGGATAACCAATTTTCATTGCCAGAGTTTCAGCGTCTGTCATATTGGTTGCCATACCAGAGGCAGGAATTTTAAAATCTAAGTCTTTGCAAATTTTTGCAAATCGGCCACGATCCTCCGCGAGATCAATGCTCTCTAAAG
>CAYPZY010000521.1:0-2147 GCA_964415155.1 uncultured Bdellovibrionales bacterium | reverse complement strand
GAAAATCTTTAATTACCGCCGGCGTACGTTCTCGAGTGAATTGTAGCGCCTTTTCCCAAGATTTTTGCAGTTTTGCGAATGATTTGTCCTTTGCCCAGCGCTCAATTTCAAGTGGTACAAGCGGAGCGATCAGCTGCGCCTGATCAACAACGGCTTTTGCCACAAATTGGCTGCTCAACTGATTCTTTAAGTAACTCTCGAGTTTTTGCCAGAAATATTTTTTGTATTTGGCATTTTTTAAAAGCGCTGCAAACAGATTTCCTAAGAAGTGTTTGCCGCCAGTAGCATGTTCCAAAGTGTTGTGATCGGTTCTAAATCCTTGCGAACCGCCGCCCAAACTGTATTCGACATCCCACATAGTGAATTGCCATTTTCCACCATTGCGATTGCGGAAAATCGTCCAATTTTTTTGTGGCCAATCGTAGTTCTGCAACCAAATATTGGTGATCATGTAGGCCGTAAAATTGTCGATATCGACCTGTTTCTCCACTTCAGCAACAACTTCATCTTGAGAAAAATCAGAATTAGCAACCAACTGTTTTAATTCAGAATAAGCTTTTTCATCACCTGCCTGGATTTGTTCATCTTCAACAATGTCCCAGTCGTCGGAGCCAAAGTAAATCGCGAGTGTCTTTTCATGAATACTTTCTGTGAGATTATAAAATCCCCAGTATTTGTCGTTGAGATAAAGTTTGACCCAGGTACCTTGCGGCACCCAATAACCCATAGCTTTAAAAATGCTTCTCGCTACCTGCTCGCGCACGTAGGTTGCTGTTTTGGTTTGCGTGGAAGAATCATGAGTCCAAGTATCGTTAAAACCAGCGCGAAGAACTAGTTGCTTTTGCCCAGTCGAATTGAGGAGAGTTGTTTTATTCTCACTGTCACCTACTTCCTTGCGAAAGTAGATTCTGAAAGACTTTTTCGGGGATCGCGACCGACTTGCCCCGCCATGCATGCGTACCGCTACGGCTGATTCATAATTCTGGCCACTCTCACCTTTAACGAGAAGTTTTCCACGGCGTTCCCAATCTTTTCCTTTTTGTGTGGCGTTTTTATAAATGCCAGTCTTAGCATCCCATAAATCCTCTTCGGCGAGATGGAGGTAAACGCTTGGGACATCCGCCAAAGCATTAATGCCCGTAAAGAGTAAGAGGAAGGAAAAGAGTCGACTCATATAGCACCTGCCAAAGTATTTATACCATAAATGTTGGGAAGTTAATTATGGTCGCCATACTCATGAAAAACTTCTCTACCCCGGTCAAATATTGTCACTTTTATTGGTCATTTGCATTCACGGAGGAAAAACTGTATGCAGGAGGAATGCAATTTTTAAAATTTTTTACGTTGTCTTGTTTTTTAGTTTGTACTGTCAATGCGCATGAAAACCATCAACACAAACAAGCTCAGCCCGCAAACGACAGAGCGAAACTGACACAAGTTAATGAAACGTATTTAAAATTTATCAAGCCTATCTTTAGTCGCGCCTGTATGGACTGCCACAGCGATTTCACAGAGTACCCCTGGTACTATAAAATTCCCGGCGTAAAACAGATGATCGACTATGATATCAAAGAGGCGAAGGAACATCTCGACATGACCGATGATTTTCCCTTCAAAGGTCATCACGGCGACGTTTACAAAGATCTACAGGAAATCGGCGAAGTCATCGAAGAAAATGAAATGCCGCTTTGGCGTTATCGCATCCTTCATAAAGAGGCGTGGTTGTCCTCGCAAGAAAAAGAAAAAATTCTTTCTTGGGTCAAACAATCTCTGGAGCTTTTAAAATAAACCTTCGCCACTGCCCTACTGTTAAACATTGTGAGAATTAATTAAATTTTGAGCAAATCGGGTGAAACTCTTTATCTAACTGGCTTTGCGAATCCACAATGCCTGTGGATTCACTTTGGGACTTCCACAAAAAAAAATTCAATTTTGTTTGACTATCAAAACTGCCGACGCACTAAGCGGCTACTTTACTAGTTCCGCGACAATTTCTTTAAGTTTCTCATCGCTGAGACGTGAGGAGGTAGACTCAGGTTCGACAATTTGAGTTTTGGCTTTTCCGTTCGCGGAAAATACCGTAACCATATTGTCATCTCCGTTGGAACCACCAGGACAGAGAATGATCAATGTATAAATCTTATGAT
>CAYPZY010000520.1:0-2150 GCA_964415155.1 uncultured Bdellovibrionales bacterium | reverse complement strand
CTTAAGACGGCCTAAAGAACTACTAAAAAGCCAGAGGCCTGTGAGGAGTTTGGTGCTTCATCAACAATTAGGTACGCCAGTTTACTAGTGTCCCAAGCCCTTCCCAGTAGACCCGCGCCGTGTCCCAACAGCCTCAAGCTTGTATTTTCCCTGACAGGTTTCAGCTGGTGCGCCAACGCTAGCGCAGCACTTGGCCATCTCGATCCACTCTTTGGCGTGAGATTGTAAGATGTCATTGATTTGATTGGTTTCGATAGGAGCAGGTTTCTCTTCCTGATTTTGATCGTTAACAAAACGAAGAAGATAGCGATTGGATTTGTGGTTTTCTGTAACAGTAAGTGACATCGGCCGTTGACTGTTAGCCACAATAGGATCGCCAGCGCTGCGAAATTGAATTTCATATTTATCTTTTGAAGGGTTGAGGATCGTGTATTCCACTTTTTGATTTTTAGGAGAGACCTTAACTCCGCCACCGTTTAAACATTGGCCAGAGTAGTGAGGTGCCAGGAAACCGCTTACGACAGATTTCATCTCTGCACATTTTGGTGCTTCGACTTGGAGATCGCCAAATTGTTTATCTATGGGGAGCGCTAAAAATTGTTTGAGTTCCTTTGGTGGCACCGGCGCACAGGTTTCGAGAATGGCGGCCATTTCAATATTGCGCCCCTCTTTACTAGGTGAGATTTGCGAAGCGGGGAGACCACCAGCCCGCATGTTTGCGAGTACGCCAAGGGAGGAGCCAGTTGCTGCTGCAATTTTTTCGGGAGAAGCTAAGAACATCGCATCGACCTCGTCCATGCATGCTTGTGTGTTATCATTGCAAGCACAAACGACAGCGGTTCTTAAATCATAAAGTTGTTCTTTCGTGATATCACAATCGGCTTTGGCTCTATGAAGTGTGAGTACTAAAGTTAGAGTTATCAGAAATCTCAAAACCATTGGCGACCATCCCGGCATGTGCCTTGCGTTTTCTTTTTGTTGAGCAGTGATTTTTCATATTCAACACCAATACAACGTCCTAAAAAATGGCCGAGATCGATGCCGTGTGTAGCAATACGAACTTTTTTTGGTACATTTATTCTCTTAAGACATTGGGTCGTGAGTTTTTGCACGGTGCCGGTGCAGGTCGCTTTATCAATATCAAAACATTGAGTAAAGTATCCTCTGTCATCACAAAATAAACTTGGCAACTCTTGGCCGATTTGTGTAGCCCATTCATCTGCACTTAAGATGTAGCGAAAGCCAACGGCCGTGGCGGGTTTGCGCGGGCTTGGTTTTTCCATCACAGGTTTTCGGTGCGAGTTAACCACTGAGGCTGGTGGTTTTGCGTTGGCGATTACCAAATAAGTGATCGTCAGCAAAAAAAGTGCTGGCATGATTGTTTGGAGTTTAAATTTCTTTTTCACCACCTAAACACATCGGCAAAATCCCTAAGCATTTCAAGAGCTAGAGAAATTTTGTTGGAAAGGTACTGGCCTTTGTGCGGTTCCTGCTCTGTTTTTTAGTCTGTATTGGCGTTTTTCAGCCTGGACTCTCGATGTGTTAGTACTACTTCTTCACTAGAGGGTTTGGATTATTGTACAAAAGATATTTCGCACTCTCGTAGATGCCGAAAGTGAGATATTGCATTTCATTAAATTTCTCGGGGTATTGTTCGCTTAAATCTTTTTCAGGAGTGTCAGAAGTGTAGTCATAAAGCCCCTGGCATTTTAAGTGAGTGTGGCACTTAAGATAAAAATGATTGTCTATGACGGCGATGCCTGGCGGGTTTTCATAGTACGTGTAAAGAAAAGCGTAACGGTTGTTAGCATCGTAATCGACGAGAAGATTGCGTCCGAATGTGGTGTTATGATGTTCCACTCCGGCGATGTTAGCAATGGTCGTCATGACATCAAGTTCGCTAGAAATATTACTTACAACTTTAGGTTCACCAAATAAATTTGGTGCATAAAAAACCAGGGGCACATGCCAACGAGTCAGGCCATAAAGGATGCCACCTTTAGAAACATTTTTGGCATCAAAGCTTTGTAAACCGTGGTCGCCTTGCACGACAAAGAGAGTGTTCTTGAAATATTCTTCTTTGGCCGCAAGAGACATGAACTTGCCTAAACTAAAATCTTGGAAGCGAAGAGAATTGTATTCTTCGGCCG
>CAYPZY010000519.1:0-2151 GCA_964415155.1 uncultured Bdellovibrionales bacterium | reverse complement strand
GAATATTCTTCATTAGAAAATGCACGATCCAATCGAGGGAATGGTAAAAGGTGCTGTTCAACAAAATAATCAACCTCAAGGGTCGTAAGATTTGAGTTCGAAAGATCCTTAAGTTCAATATCAATAAAATTCTTTGTGGGCTGGGAAAGAAATCTCAAGAAGCGAAGATTAAGTTCGCGATTATTGGAATTGTTGACCAAGTCGATATGCACGGTCCATGTACCGGGTACTTTATCCATGTCGATTTGCTTTTCACAGCGCAGACGCTCATATCCAAAACGCCCCGCGACTTTGAAAAGTCTTTCTTCCAGATCATCTGCAATTTTGTCGAGCTCTTCATTTACATTCATTTTGGCATTTCTTTAAAAAAGTGCATGGATTCCCATTCATAAAACAAGCTGCGTTCTGCGCCTTTTGGAATTCCTAAATCAATGACAGTATATTCCATTTTTTTAACATGATCGACCCATTTCATATTTACTTTCAACAATTTTGTCTTCTCGATTATTTCGGGTTCCAACCAACCATGCCGTTTGACAAGTTCCTTAAACTCCTCCCTCGCTGCAGCCAATTCAGCTTTTGAAATACCTTCGACGATCTGTCCATCAAAAATTACAACTTCATGAGTTTTTCTGAGGGCATCGGCTGCTTGCCTTACGAACTTCATGTCTCGTCCAATGATCGCAACTTTGTTGGACGTCCCGACGATCATTCGACTGGGCATGAGATGTTTGGGAATATTTAAGAGAGCCCTTTGGTAAGTCTTAACCTTCTGTACATCCGCCGCGCCTTTAAATGCAATTTTGGCTGCCGTAATTGCTTGAGAGGTTGCTTTCACAATTTTCGCATCACTCAAAATCTTAATGAGTTTATTCATCCCTCGTTCGATTGTTGAAATGCTTCGTATTGATCCCATTGTTAAAAGACTGGCAAGCGAAAGTGAGCGTTCAAAAGTCGTCAGTTCGTCGCCATTTAAATCCATTCCTGTAAGTACACGATAAATGTCTTTTGGAATTCCAGTCGGAGGGAACAAGTCGGTTGCAATATCCAACATACTCTTTGCAACCTCAACATAGACTTCGCCCTCGGGAGAACTAGGGGAATTTAGGAATTGACCGACTCCCCAAAAACTAGACAGCTACCATCTTAGCTCACTCTGTGTCATAACGGCCCTTCTAAGGGCAAGGAGAGAGTATGAAGAAACGATTTACAAATGAACAAATAGTAGCTGTTCTGCAGCGACATGAAGGTGGAGAAAAAGCGAAGGATCTTTGCAGAGAGTTCGGGATTTCAAGTCCGACTTTGTATGCATGGAAGCAAAAGTTTGGCGGCCTTGAAGTCAGTGATGTTCGAAAAATGAAAGACCTTGAAGTTGAGAATTCACGACTGAAAAAGTTGGTAGCAAATCTGGCCCTTGATATTGAGATCTTAAAAGAGGTCAACAGCCGAAAGTGGTAGGACCCAAGGCCAAGAAAGCGGCAGCAACAGCGATGATTCTTGAAAAGCAGTTTTCAAAATCAAAAGTGTGTCGTGTCTTGGGTCTGAATCGCTCGACGTTGACATACATTCATCGACCAAAGAAAGACGAGAAGCTTATAGAACGTATGCAGCAGTTAGCGGCCCAGCACCGCCGGTGGGGCGTTGTTACGATTCATGATGTTTGCAAACGTGAAGGTCTTGTCATTAATCCAAAGCGATCCTTGAGGCTTTACCGCGAGCTAAAACTGCAAATCAAACTTCGACCTAAGAGGAAAAAATCAAACGTGATCAGAATACCAATTGCAAAACCAAGAGCACCAGGTGAAGTCTGGTCAATGGACTTTGTCCATGATCGTCTTGCGAACGGTAGAGGTTTGAAAATCTTGAATGTCGTTGATGATTTTTCTAGGCGATGTGTTGGGCAAATCGTGGCAAGTTCAATCACTGGAAAACATCTCGCACAGTTTTTTGATAGCCTTGGCAATAAACCCAGAGTTGTTCGTTGTGATAATGGACCTGAGTTCTGGTCAAGCGCCTTTCAATCTTGGGCACAGAACAAAGTGATGATTGATTTTATTCAACCCGGAAAACCCCAGCAAAATGCATTTGTCGAATCATTCAACGGCAAGTTCAGAGATCAATTCTTAAACGAGAATCTCTTCTTTAGCGTCG
>CAYPZY010000518.1:0-2155 GCA_964415155.1 uncultured Bdellovibrionales bacterium | reverse complement strand
TGTGGGGCTAAGAGCTGTAACTTCTCTTCGAGGTCTTGGTCGACCTCAATGACAAGATTCTGAAAGATTTGACTCATGAATAAATGTAAATAACATGTAAATACTTTTATGAAAAGTTTGCTGAAAGTTTTGCCAAAAAATTATTTGAGTTACGGTGTTGGGAAGCTGGTTCATATGCGTCTTCCGGCTCCGCTCAATCAACAGGTCATTAAGTGGTTTGTCAGGCGTTATAAAATTGATTTGTCAGATATCGAAGGTGATATCAAAAGCTATAAAAGCTTAGGCGAGTTTTTTATTCGTAATCTCAAAAAATCTGCTCGACCGATCGGCGAGGGTATTGTTCATCCCTGCGATTCGGTCATTAGCGAAGTTGGTGTGGTTCAGGAGCAAACTTTGGTACAAGCCAAGGGGCTTAGCTACAATCTTGCCGAATTTCTTTTGGATTCAAAACTCGCGGCTGACCTTGAGGGCGGTATTTATATCACTTATTATCTGTGTCCCGCTGATTATCACCGCGTGCACTCACCGGTGGATGGGGAAATCGAGTGGTGTTCGCATGTTCCGGGGCAGCTTTGGCCAGTGAATCAATGGAGCGTGCAGAATATTCAGAATCTTTTTCCTCGTAATGAGCGCCTTATTGCCAACGTTCGTGTCGGTAGCAGCAACTGTGCATTGGTTATGGTTGGTGCCACAAATGTTGGTAAAATGAGCGTTGCGTTTGATCAGCAAATCGTCACCAATAACCTCTCCTCGCGCGTCGTGAAAAAGGATTATTCTCCGGCCATTAAAATTAAAAAGGGCGATTTGTTTGGAACTTTCCACATGGGAAGTACGGTCGTAATGATCTATCCCAAAGATTTCTTAGGAAAGTCTTGGAAAGAAATCACCAAGGGATCAGTGAAGTTTGGTGCGAGTCTTTAAGGTTTTGTTGCGAGCAATTGCTCAATCACTGCCGGGTCGGCAAGTGTTGTTAGATCGCCAAGAGAATCAACATCCCCACAAGCAATCTTGCGTAAAATCCTTCGCATAATTTTTCCTGAGCGAGTTTTCGGAAGTTGGGGTGCCCAGTGAATCGCTTCGGGAGCGGCAAACGGGCCAATATCATTTCGCACTTGATTGATAAGTTCTTTTTTTAAATTTTCGTTGGGGTCAATATCAGATTTCAAAGTGACAAAGGCATAAATCATATTTCCCTTAATGTCGTGAGGAACCGGCACCACAGCAGCCTCCGCAACATTGGAATTGGAAACCAGCGATCCTTCGACTTCTGCAGTACCAATGCGGTGGCCCGAGACTTTAATGACATCATCGGTCCTGCCAATAATCCAGTAGTAGTCATCTTCATCGCGTTCACAAGCATCACCCGTAAAATAATAACCGGGGAATTCTTTAAAGTAAGTTTCTTCAAAACGCTTGTGATCACCAAACACACTTCGCATTTGTCCAGGCCATGTGGATTTCAGTGCTAAAACACCTTTGGCATCGCCTTTTAATTCCTTCTTTGTTTCAGCATCTAACAGCACGGGTTGAACACCAAAAAAGGGTAGTGTTGCAGAACCGGGTTTTGTCGGAATTGCGCCAGGAATTGCGCTAATGAGAATACCACCGGTCTCAGTCTGCCACCAAGTATCGACGATGGGAGAACGCTTATCGCCAATTACTTCGTAGTACCACTTCCATGCTTCAGGATTAATGGGTTCTCCGACGCTACCTAAAAGACGCAGCGATTTACGGGAATGTTTGGTCACCCATTTATCGCCGAGAGCGTGCAGTGCGCGAATGGCAGTCGGGGCGGTGTAAAAAATTGAAACATTGTAAGTGTCGATGATTTGCCAGAGACGACCAGCATCTGGATAAGTTGGAATTCCTTCATAAATAACTTGTGTGGCGGCATTCAGGAGAGGTCCATAAACTATATAGGAATGACCAGTGATCCAACCGACATCGGCGGTACACCAATAAATATCATCAGGTCGATAATCAAAAACGTATTTGAAAGTCGTGGCGGTATAGATCATGTAACCACCGATCGTATGCAACGCTCCTTTAGGCTTACCCGTTGAGCCTGAGGTGTAGAGAATGAAAAGTGGGTCTTCCGCATCCATCCATTCGGGTTCACATTTCTCACTTTGTGTAGCGACCAAATCGTGCCCCC
>CAYPZY010000517.1:0-2156 GCA_964415155.1 uncultured Bdellovibrionales bacterium | reverse complement strand
GAAGGCCAGACCCACGTGTGGGCACTCAAAGGTCTTTGCCAACTGTTCCGCCTGGTGCGCGAAACTCAAACCCTGTGAAGTTTTTTCTATAGTCTGAAATTGTAAATCAGCATCGGCGGCAAAGTTGCGTGAGATAGTGTGTGCAAAAACAAAATCACGGCATTTTTCTTTGCCGATCAAACTCACCGCATGGGCTATAGATTTTACAGCGCCCATCTTGCTTGAGCGAGACGCAGTGGTGATCAAGATTTCTGTAAAAAATGCATCAGGAGCAAGAGTTTCATCAAAATCTTCGGCGTCTTCATCACCGGCCATGATTCGTGTCAAAAGTTTTTTTGAACTTTCGCTAAAATTAAATTTTTCGAATGCATTTTGGTAGAGCTCGCGAATGTCCACTTAGTCCCATTCCTTACTAATCTGCAATGCCTGACCACCAATGAGAATGATGATGGCAATGATGATACCGGTAATAAATATAAAGCGAATAAAACCACCGAAGCTCATGTTCATATCAGAATCGGTGGCGGATGCAGTCTTTCGACCTTGCATCTCTCGATAGGCTAAGCGGTTAGGACGTAGGCCATTACCTTGTTGTGCTTTTGCGGGTGGCTTTTTGTCGGCCGCCTTTTTTGCTTCTGTCTCACTGACAGATCCAATAGCAATCTGTTGTTGGCGCTCTTCTTCACGCTCTTCCATTTTTTCTGATAGAGTACCGGCACGAGCTCGACGATCAAAAAAATCAGAATCACCACTACCATCATCATTATCTGCTGCATTGCCGGCAGCTGCCACGCGACCACCGTTGGCTCCACCGCGACGACTGGAATTACCAAATCCTTTACGCCCAAAGGCACCGCTGCCGCCACTACCGTAGCTGTCGCCATTGCCAGCTGATGCTTGATTGCCACCTGCCTTGTCGCGGTCGCTACCATTCTTGCCCGCATCTTTTCCTTCGCCCATCGGGTTGCGACCATTGGCCAGGGAGAAGGCTTCAAATTCGGCATCGCAGCCTTCCATCGCTGAGTTACCGCCACCGAGGCTTGGTAGTTCGCCATATTCCAGAAGACACGCCACATATTTACCAAAGTAGTTTTGACTCCACTTTGCGAAGGCATCGTTGAATTGGTAGACCATTCCGAACATAACACCGACGACGATCATTAGAAGTAGAATATACTCTAGAGTTCCTTGACCAGCTTTACTATTAGTAATTCTGGTAAAACGAAATATGTGTTTAATTCTGAGGGTCTTAATTATACAATTCATATCTATGAGTAGTTTTCGTCATTCAATTAAATTTATTGTACCAAAATTTTTGCTGATTTTGGTCTGGACCTTAGGAGGGACTGCGAGGGGAATTGAGCCGAAAATGAGTGTTAAGCCGCTGACGCCTGAAGATATAAAAAAGTTAACTTCGCAAATGGCGGGAAATAAGTCCTTAAAAGCGCGGGCGGCGCTGGGAGCACACTACTTTGATAAGAAAGATTACGAAAAATGCATCGACGTCATGTTTCCCGTGGCGGAAAAGCTTGATCGAAAATCCATCGTAGTACTGGCACGAGCCAACCACTTAACAGAAAAGTATTTAAATGAGATTCGCCTCCTAGAACAGTGGATCAGTCGCAATCCCAAAGATTACGTCATGACAAAAACGTTGGGTGACGCTTATCTTGCTATCGGGAATGTTAACGAAGCTTCAAAGTTTTATGAACAATCGATTGCTATAAATAAAAAATTTACTCCCGCTTACGATGCGCTAATAGAGTTAAATCTTAAACAAGGTAATGCCGGTGAAAATCGCGGATTGATTACCGACATGGTAAAAATTTTTGGCGAAAAACCAAAGTATCTTCATGCTCTTTGCGAATATTATTACGTCGACGGCTTCTTATTGGAGGCACGCAACTTTTGCCAAAGAGCCGTCAAGAGAGATCCCAAATACTCTGACTCGCACGTTATTCTGGGTTTAACTTATAAAGATCAGGAAAACTCCACGAGTTACAAAAGAATTCTAGCAAATGCAGCTAAGCAGTTTCCCAAATCAGAACTTGCGCAATTCATGGCGGGTCAGATGAGTGAAGAGCTGAAAGACCTTGTGGCGGCTTACAAATATTATAAGCAGGCCACGATCGCTGATCGCGGTTCAGTGCGCGGCT
>CAYPZY010000516.1:0-2156 GCA_964415155.1 uncultured Bdellovibrionales bacterium | reverse complement strand
CGTCAGACGATGTGATGGTAACGATAAGATTAAAAGGTTGACCAACGCCGACTTCCTTCGGCTGAACTTGCGCATTAAAGGTCGTTTCAGCAATGGCTGAAAAGGAGTACAAAACAAGGATGAGTAAAGCAAACCTTCGCATTAACATCAGGTCTATAATTTTACTTTAAATGATCAGGGCAGACAAGATTAAGGACGGTGCACTAGGCTTTGTAGTTCGTTGATGTAATCGGAGATGACCCGAATTTCTAAGGAATTGGGTAGACGCCCGCGATCCTCAGAAATTTCCTGAAGCCTGTGGAGGCGAATAAATTCGTAGATTTCTGATTCTGCATCTTTGGCATCAGACGTTTGTAAGTGGTCCAGATATTTTTTAATGAAGTTTTTAATCCAAAAGACTTGCTGGTCCCGTCCACTGTTAGCAATGAGTTTTAAGTCGCTAACAAGTTGCGTGTCGACACCAGTTAAAGCACTGACATAGAGGTTGGCACTAATCGGAGCAAAGTAACCGTCGATAAAGAAACTTTCGCCACCGGCGTTAGTTTCTATCAAAAATGGTTTACCATTTTCTCTGACAGCCACATCGAAACCGCCGGCAAGTCTGTTGAAAGGATAACCGGCCGTCTTCAGAATACTCTCCAAGTATTGGGTAGCGATGAGTTGATCAGGAGACAATTTCCAATCACCAAAGCGTGGCTGTGCATGGAGGACTTTACCATCTATCGTATCGAGCCGCCATTCTGAACGAATTTTTTCAAACCCCTGAACGAAAAGATCCTTCTGAGCAAAAATAAGAGAATAAGCGATCGCCCAGTGTGGATCCCATTTTTTAGTGAAAATTTTCTTTGGCAAATCCTCCGCGCCCACCTTCTGCCCGCGAGTATACGCTGCAAACTTTTCTATAAAGTGGTTAGCTAACTCATCTGGTGAAGTTTTACCAAGAATCACAGGGCCAATCTTAGAATCACCCGTTTTATACTCAAACGCATGTTTAATGATTGCCTTATTAGGAAATTCGTTTTGCAATTCTGCGAAGACTGTTTTGAAAAATCTTTTAACTCTCAAGAGATCTTTTTGCGTGGGAGTTTGACCGGCCGTCAATTGGAGGGATTCTTCTATTGGAATTGGTTGCTCTTCAAGGAAACGAACCTTTGGTGAACGCGGGTCTAACTTTTTGAGAACTTTCGCTTCAAAAACTTTACTTTGTAAGTCGGTGACCAAATTTCCAACTCCAAGGTGGGGGTTTATTTCGCCTCTAACCGTGTTGAAAAAACTCGGCGGCCCAGGATGCAATACTACACCCGGAAGTGGCTGATTGCTTAGCTGCCCAATTGGCGAATCAGTAAACGCTAAGGCAGTTCCGTGAAGATATTCAAATTTCTTCATCTGCCGAAAATACTCTTCAGTGGTACCAGAAAAGACAGTTGTTAGACCCCGCCAGCGAATTATTTTTCTAAGAGTTGAAATGCCACCAAGCCGTCGATTTGTAATCGGCTGCCTAATTACGTCATCGCCAGTAAAATTTTGCGTCGTCGCTGGTAAAAATAAATCACTACAAAGATTTTGGGCCTGAAGGGGCGCCGTGGGTGGGAGGATAAAAATCGCAAATACCCATGTGATTTTAATAAGATAACTGATGTTTTTAGTGTGTGACACGGAGTTAGGGAAGTGCAAATGAGGAGCCAGGTTTGGGGTTGGTTTTGGAGGGTGGGTTTGTTGTGTGGTTGATGTGGTTGTGTTGTTTGTGTTGGTGGTGGTGTTGTGATTGTGTCGTCGTTGTGTCGAGGCGTTGAGCCACCTTGGGCGCCCAAGGTGGATGGTGAGTTAGTCAGCTCTGTGCATCAAGGTGCTGAGTTGCCCAAGGTAGTGTGTCGCTCGACTTACAGCTTACTTCTAAACGGCGGTAAGTCCTCTACTGCTTTACTTACTTCTAAACAGCAAACCAATCTGCTACTGTGACTGCTGGTTCAAAAACACATCCATCCTCTCAACTCCATAACTTTTTATCGCAGCTCGCTGATTACAGTTCCGGCATAAAAGTCTTAAGTTCTCCTCACCTCCTAAACCAAATTGCGCATAGGGTGCCACGTGATCGGTTTGCAATGCGTGCTGCGACCCGCAGTTTTCGCATTTACTCTCAGCTCTTCTCCAAACAT
>CAYPZY010000515.1:0-2158 GCA_964415155.1 uncultured Bdellovibrionales bacterium | reverse complement strand
TCACTCGTCGCCGCAAAAGCAGATAAACAATAATAGTCTAGTATGGATTGCAACTTTGGATCTAGGTTTTCGCCTACGACTTTAGTGAGGAATTCTTTAAAACTTTGGCGATCAAGACCATCGATATACTTTCGCTGCCGTAGTGATTTGGGAGGAACGTCAGGATATTCTAAACCGTTTTCGTTATTGAGCATATCCGCAAAATAATCCTCTAAAAACGAAAACTGAGAATTTACTTTAATATTTCTTTCCCAAAACTCAGGATCGACCTTACTATCAAAAGCTAATGGTTCTTCATGGTGTTTTTCTAAATAGAGAGAAGGCAATCCAAGTTCTCGGTAAAGATGGTAAAGATCACTGCCGTGATCGGGCTCGGTGAGATAAACAGATCCTGTTGGAAACTTCACGCCCTGCCAAATTTGCCCTTTAGCGTTGCCACCAAAGCGCGGAGCTTGTTCTAACACCAACGGTTTATATTCTCTTAAGAGATAGGCGCTAAACAACCCACTAAGGCCGCCACCGACCACAATTAGCCTTTGCTTTTTTTCTGAAGTTTTCACCTTTTCGTTTTTCGCGTGCCACAACAAAGCGTGCACTCTCTCAGGATGGTCGCCAAAAAAATCGCGGCTAGCGACATCGCCAATAGTTGCATCAAAAGGACTTTGTAGGGAGAGATCTAAAGGAGGCTTTTGCCAATTCGGGCGCAAATAAAGAGCGAGGCCAGTTAAGCCGAAAAGGGCTAAAACTTGTCTACGAGAAATCAGTTTCTTCAGCGCTAAATCGTCATCTTGCATGGATTGAAACTAAGTCTTCCAAATAAAAAAAGGGAAGTCAAAAAGACTTCCCTTTCAAGTATAAAAACTAATTTCTAAAATTAGTGTTTACCTTTTCCAGCTTTTTTTCCGGCCTTTTTTTCACCTTTTTTATCAGCTGCTGCAGCACCTGCGTGTGGATTTTTTCCAGCGTCTTCCATTGCAGCAGGTTGTTCACCTGTTGGTGGAGTAGCAGTGTCTTCAGCAAGAGCTAAAGAAGTAGAAGCAGCAAAAAGTGAAGCCAAAAGAATACGGCTTAGTTTCATAGGTTCCCCCTTATTGTTAAAATATTGGTTGAAACAACCAATTTGTTAATTGTTTTCTTTATTGTTACTGGATAAGCGTACTAAGGATTTTCAAAAATACAACTCTTTTTTCAACCCCTTGAATGAAAATCTAAAAAGACATTGCTACAAACTTAGGATGTTTGCGTTGATTATGATAAGGTCAGGCATCCATCGAAAGCAAAAAATATAAATATAAATTATTTATATTGCCGATATTTTAATCAAAAACAAGTGGTTTCCCCTCATTGAAATCTAACACGAAATTGCCTCGCGTCAGTATGGACATTTTCGCTGCCAAAGGATAACACACAGCTATGACAACCCCCCTTGTATGTTTGATTGAAGACGAAGAAGATATCGCCCAATTAATTAACTTTAACTTGGAAAAAGCCGGTTACCAAACCGATTGGTCTGAATCAGGTGATAAGGGATTAGAGCGAATTCGGCAAAAAAAGCCAGACCTTATTTTACTTGATCTTATGCTACCTAAAATAAGTGGTATAAAAATCTGTGAACAACTAAAACAAGATGCAGCCACCGCAAAAATTCCTATCATTATGGTTTCCGCTAAGGGAAGTGAACTAGATATTGTCCAAGGCCTAGAAGCCGGTGCTGATGACTACGTGACCAAACCCTTTAGTCCTCACGTCTTGATGGCCAGAGTGAAGTCAGTTCTTCGTCGCCTGGAAAAGAAGGAAGGCCATGACGATAGTTGCCAAATTGAGGGCTTACGCATCGATGGAAAACGCCGTGAAGTTTATATTTCTGACACAAAAATTGATCTAACCTACTCTGAATTTGAAATTTTAAGATTTTTGGCAAAACGACCTGGTTGGGTTTTTACCCGCACTCAGATCGTCGATGCAATACGCGGGCAAAATTATGCCGTTACTGACCGCTCCATCGACGTAGTATTGGTGGGGTTACGCAAAAAGCTTGGCGCTTCAGGCGATCTTATCGAGACGATAAGAGGGGTCGGCTACCGTTTCCGAGAAGTATGAGAAGATCTCTTTTTTACAAAGCGCTTTTTTCCGCAAGTTTTTGCTGCTTGCTTTTGTT
>CAYPZY010000514.1:0-2178 GCA_964415155.1 uncultured Bdellovibrionales bacterium | reverse complement strand
TCAGCATCATATGCGAATTAGGCTTAAAAAGTAGCGGGTAGAGGACAATGGAAAGTCTCTTTTTCCAAAAAAGAACACTCCAAAATACACTAAAACCTGCAAACGGCTTCAGTTTCTACGAATAATAGAAGAAACTTTTCAGCCCTTTGCCCGCGAAAATGCCTGCCATAGCACATTATGAAAGACTGCCCAGAAATCGAGGAGCTACTATTGCGTGTCATCGGAGACGATGTAGTGGGTTTTTTTGAAAGAAAACTTATTACATCAGAACAGGAAGTGAGGGTATTCACGCCTGTGTACAGCAGTACAAAGTCGCAAGGCTTGGTCAATTAGCTTCAATTCAAAAGCAAGCCATATTCCGGTTCAGCCCCGGTTTGCTTTTGTAAGCGAAGCATTTGATCCGGTGAGAGAGTAAAGTGAGTTTTTTACTTCGATTTGGAGGGTGGTTCTTGTCGTAGTTAAAGCGAGTTGACTTCTATTTCCGCATCTACTATATTTTGGCTATCGCATGTTCAAATTAGCAGTAATTGTAGTAGCGTCTGCAACAATAGGTTTTGTGTTGGGTAAATATGTTTTTTCCGCAAAGCCTTCAAATGTACAAATCGTACAAGAAAAGAATTTACAGGAAGTAAGGGAGTCAGGATATAAGTTCATTAGTCCTCTTTTGGAATGTGAAACCGGAAAGGATTATTACAAGCTTAATGGACTTGATTCTCTGCAAAATGAAGTAGAAGAGTTAGTGGCTCAGCAGAAAAAGTCGGGACTTATTACCGATGCAGCGGTATATTTTCGTGACCTTAATAACGGGCCATGGTTTGGGGTAAATGAGCACGTAGCGTTTTCACCCGCGAGCCTTTTGAAGCTACCTGTTATGATGGCATATTATAAGAAGGCAGAATCTGACCCCGAATTTTTAAAAAAGAAGGTCACTTATGAGGCGAAAGATGCACTTCTAGACCAAAATATTGCCCCAAAAGAGTCATTGCAAATTGGGAAAGCTTATACTTTTGAAGAATTGCTTGAACGGATGATGGTGTACTCGGATAACGCTGCATTAACGCTTCTTGAGCATAATATCGACTCAAAACTCATTGATAAAGTAACTCTCGATCTTGGGGTGGAGACGGCGAATGATAATTCTCCAATCAATTTTATGAGCGTGAAGGGGTATGCCGGACTTTTTCGAATTCTTTATAATGCGTCCTATCTTGAAAAAGAATATTCTGAGAAAACACTTCAAATCTTGAGTAATTCCGAATTCCAGAACGGGATTGTCGCCGGGGTATCGAAAGATGTGGTTGTTTCACACAAATTTGGAGAACGGCAGCTTGAGGAAAATTCATACCAGCTTCATGATTGCGGAATTGTATATTACTCGAAGGGTCCATACTTAATATGTATTATGTCTCGAGGAAATTCAATGCAAAATCTTGAACAATTCATAAGTAAAATATCAGAAGTTACCTATAATGGTATTCAAAAACGAAGGATTCAAAATAGTCGTAAAAGCTAATTGACAGTTATTTTGGGCAAGCATATATTGTAAGAATGCATAAGTTCTTTTCTATTGCATCTGTTTGTGTTTTTGTTGTGAGCCTTGCCATAAATGCTTACTTTTTCAACTCGTATGTGAGAACGCTTGACCTTGTGACAGGTCAAAGGAATTACGAGGCTGCTCTTAAAAAATATCCGCGTCTTGCACCTCGCACACTGCAGGATAAGCATGGGGATTTTTTGCTGAATTTTTTAGCTTTGAGGTCGAAATTGCATCAGATAACGGATCCTTTAGGGGATGATATGGAATTGTATTTTGAATATTTGCCAACTGGGACTTCAATTGGAATCAACTCAGGAAACAATTTCTTTGCCGCATCACTTTTTAAGCTTCCGGTTGTAATGGCGTATTTCAAGCATAAAGAAAGAGTCACTGCGGGTTCCGACTACAAGGTGAAACTTACGAAAGATATGCTTGACAATCGGTTCGGAGACTTATGGCAGAAGGGAGAAGGGTATGAGCTCGATTTGGATGAGGCAGCGCGTCTTGCTTTGGAAAAATCAGATAACACTGCCGCAAAAGCGCTCGGTACCATCATAACTCAGGAAGATTTTGACGATGTATATTTGGGAGTAGACGTTGATCTTCAAATAGCAAGCGAAGGAGCTGTTATGACAACGAAA
>CAYPZY010000513.1:0-2185 GCA_964415155.1 uncultured Bdellovibrionales bacterium | reverse complement strand
CCAATTGATTAGAAATGGCAATTCGACCAAATTGATGATTGCAAATGAAGAGCTGAATACCGAGGTAGGTAAGAGTTTGCCGTTGATCATCGGAAAGGTATCAGATAGATATCCTGCTTTATATCCGCTCATCAAACAACCGTAAAATATTTGTACCCCAAGGGCAACTCCGATAGCTTTCGTCAGAAACGAAGTCAATTGCGTGGAGTCTA
The DNA here is from genome assembly GCA_964415155.1 of uncultured Bdellovibrionales bacterium. Taxonomy (GTDB): domain Bacteria; phylum Bdellovibrionota; class Bdellovibrionia; order Bdellovibrionales; family SG-bin7; genus CAYPZY01. The sequence continues at coordinate 1,973 of CAYPZY010000513.1, read as the reverse complement.
CATTGAGCTTAGTTCTAAATTGACATAATTCTCGAAAAATAAAAATAAGTAGTCCTAAGGCCAAAAAGTAGTGGAAAGCTAAAAGGAACGGGCTCACTGCAGGAACTTTTGACAAACCACTTTTAACCATTAGCCAGCCCACAAAGCCTTGAAATGTAATATAGGAAGAAAAAAATACTGGCGTTTGGACTGATATTTTACCTCTTCTCCAGAAATACAGTCCTGGCAATAGTGCATAGAGAAAAAGAATTCTACCGATACTTCTGTGAGTGTATTCCCATAGAAAAATTGATTTGAAGTCATTGATTTCAAAGTGGTTGTTTAGTTCTCTGTACTCAGGCGTCTTCTTGTATTTGTCAAACTCAACTTTCCAATCGAATTCTGACATTGGCGGAATGAAGCCACTAATCGGACGCCATTCTGTTATCGAAAGGCCAGATCTTGTTAGGCGAGTAGCACCGCCGACGGCAATCATAACCAGAACTAAGATTAAAAAACCAATCAGCCAATATTTTACACTAAAAATATCGCTCTTAACTTTATCAATTGGAGCATCCAAACTAATCGTTCCAGTTCAACAGTCTTTTTTCGCCGCTAAGTTTCTGAATTTCAGTAATATCTTGAGAGACTTCGATTACGCCGCGGTATCTTTTATCTGCGTCTCTGACAGCGAAATATCTGATATGTACAACTTTACCTCTAAAATTTATCCAAAACTCCGCGAGATCCTTCCTGCCAGCTTTAAACTCATCGAGAATTCTTAAAACAGTATCTACGCTCTTGGGAGGGTGGCAAAATCTGACCTCTCTGCCGATGACACCAGCGCTTCTTGGAAAAACCCGTTCCTCGCCCCTATTGTAGAAAGCCACTCGATCATTTTCATCAACAAACGTCAGATCAAATGGCATAATTTGAAAAAGTAAATTAATTTGATCTAACGTCATTTTTCCTTCTGATAATTTAAGGAAAAAATCCGCTTCTCTATTTAGATGATTTAATTTTTTTTCCGTTTGTGGCAAATTAGAGGATAAACTCTTGTGCATAAACCCTATTTCTGTCTCCCCAGCCTTCATTTCTTCCCAATCTTCAGCTGTTAAAAGATCAAGTGCCATTGGAAAAAGGCGAAGTTCTTCGATCTGGACCAAGCGTAGAATTTCGTCTGTCATTGCCTTCAAAGCCTGATCAATATTAGCTAGATTTCGACTTTCGATTCTTTCCCGAGCTTCCTTTATTAACTTTCGATTTTCGTCATGAAATCTCCACATCCCTTGACTTGGTCCAAACCAACCGCGTTTTTCTAAATAAGGAAACAATTGATTTTCTTTTCGAGTGTATCGAATTTCAACTCGAGAAATTTGATTAAAAAGGTTATATGCCTCTTGAAAATCTCGCGCAAAGTTCATACTAGAAAACTGCATAAGCAAATTCTTTAGGTACAGATTTTCTTCTATATAAGTGACTATGGGATGGCCCGTGGGAAGCCTGTTTGCGTATTCGGGAATGAGTGAATTATTCATATAAGAATACTTTTGACACAGTCTTCGTTATCGACCCAATGACTTAGATCATAACAAAAGATATGATTTATTTCAATCTGGTGGAGATTTCAAATGCGTGGTCGCGCATCATATTTGACAGTTTGTCTAGCTCATCAATTGTTAAGCTAAGTGAGGATTTAAAATTAGATAGCTCTTCTAATAGGTGAGATACCTCGGGTATTCGTTGGTTTATTTTGGATGCTTCAATCTTACCAGTAAGACGTACAATCTCAAGACCTAACGAAAGTTGCTTGAGCTCTTCGCAGGATGACTGAAATTGGCCTAAAATTGACTCTGCGGTTTTAACAGCTGATGTTGCTTTGCTTAGACCCGAGTTATAGAGGTTCCGAAGGAAAGACATTTCTAATTCGAGATCTACTGGTCCGACATCGCTTTCTTTTTCAAAATAATGGATCATTTCCTGTTGTAAGATCG
>CAYPZY010000512.1:0-2190 GCA_964415155.1 uncultured Bdellovibrionales bacterium | reverse complement strand
CACAAAAGCATTGGCAACAACATAAACCACGCCGGTGGAATCGTCCCCGGCGGCGGCGCCACTGATCCGCAACCCAGAGGAACATCACCACCAACTTCGCTGCGCGGATAAAGGTAAGTTATACCGTCGATGTCGTCTTGGTTAAGTGTGAGATGCACCTTGAAACTGGCGTCGTAATACATAAGTGCAGCGGGCTCTTCAGAATGACCAAGTCCCATCACGTGACCTATTTCATGCGCCAAAATAATTTTTAATTTCACGGCGGAATAATTAGCAATATTCGCGCTTGCTCCCGGTTGCGCATTAAGAATCAAAATTCCACCCGCGGGTCGTCCCCCTGACAAAGATAAAGCTCCAGCTCCTGGGACAATACTGGCATCCGCGCCGGTGTCCGCGGCAAAGGTCGCGCTACAAATAACTGTCGGTGGATCACCGTAAGTGGTGCTCGTGGTGTTCGACCCAACTCCCACTTTTAAATTTGAAGACGGCACTTCGTTCCAAATCGCCAGCGCATCCTCGATGAGAGCATTGACATCAACAGAGCTTGGGCAGTTGGCAGGATTAATTTGAAAATCCAGATTTTTTCTATTCCAACCTTTCATATCGGGGTCCACGGAAGAATAGAGAGTAAACGAAAAGGCCAGAGAACTAAGATGGAACATCTTTAAAAGTAAAAACATCTCCGTCTCCTAAAGTTTGTATTGCATCATTAGAAACAAATCGAAAGATCGTTTGTTTGAAAAAGCACCGTTGATGTTAGTCCCCAGAGAAAACCGCATCGACGTCGTGTTGTAACCCACACTGGTCGTTAACGATAAAAGGAGCGACGAAACCGAGCTCCCAGGTTGCGCAAAAGTCGCAGTCGTACCCCCGTTGTTTAAAACCTTAGTGCCGCCAGCGCCTTTAACGGTGTACATCGTGATGGCCGGCCCAAAATCCCAATCCCAGGATTCATAAAAGTTGGACCCGAACGGTAGTCCCAAAAGTAAAATCGTTTTATCAGCAGCGCCGCCGGGAGCCTTTGTGGGAATCAAAGTGTATTCTAAACGCGGAGAAAAGACATAGCCCCAAAGATTGGTGGTGTAAGTAACTCCCAAAGGAAAATAAGTTTGTCCAAGCATGCTGGCCTGGCTCGTTTTCTCACTAGTCGTTTTATAGAGAGCATTTTGCGAGTAGTAACTGCCATGTAAATACCACGAGTCTGTGGGAATGGCCTGCGCATTGATTGAAGAAAAAAGTATCAAAAGAACAAATAATTTAGAACGCATTAAAAAATGATAACGTTCCTTAAGATTTGGTCAATCATATTCTTTAGAGATAAAATTCGGCGAGGATTGGGCGATGATCTGATAGTTTATCCCAGATCTTCCCTGAAAGGATCCTCACATTATTGAGTTTCAGATGACTAAAGTAAATTCGATCCAATGCCAAAAGCGGTAACCAACTTGGATAGGTCTTTGCGTGTTCACGATGAAGCTGGTGATAAGCTTCCTTCAAACCCAACTCTTTTTGCAGATACTTGGTGGCGTACCCGGTCCAATCATTAAAATCGCCACAAATCATCAAAGGGGCCGCTTTGAGGTCTAGCTCTTGAAAATGCTGAGCGATGAGCTCGAGTTGTTTTTTTCGCCAGGTTTGCAGTAAAGCTAAGTGAGTGCATACCATATGTAAGGGCTCTTTGCGGTGAGGAATATCGAGCTCGGCGTGCAAAAAGCTTCTGTTTTCAATCCATAAAGAGGAAATGTTAAAGTTCTCCCATTGCTTGATGGGATATTTGCTTAGAATGGCATTGCCGTGATGGCCTTTGCTATAAACAGCATTTTTTCCGTAGGCGTAGTTATGCCAAACTTTATCAGCGAGTTTTTCAAGTTGGCCGCCATGAATTGTGTGATGACCAAAAATTTCCTGCAAGCAAAGAACATCGGCGTGAACTTCATCAAGGGATTCCTTAATCCCATTTAAGGTTTTATTGAGTTTTGTCGCGTTAAATCCCTTATGAATATTGTAGGATAAAACCGTGAGCTTTTTCATAACCACCAGCGAAAAAGATAGAGGAACTTTTCAATCGCGCGATGGATGAAAAAGCGCTTGTTCCAATCCTCTAACTTTATCTCTTTTGAGAGTTGCAAATCTCTATTAAACTGTTCTTCCATGGTCTTGATCGATGACTCCGAGGTTAATACAACATCG
>CAYPZY010000511.1:0-2194 GCA_964415155.1 uncultured Bdellovibrionales bacterium | reverse complement strand
CTTATGGAACAAGAAAATAAAGGACGCCTTCTCATTGTAGACGACGATCAAGAAATGCGCACGTTGCTCGCCGACTTCTTTTCGGGGTTGGGTTATCAAGTGACTGCTTACTCTCTAGCTGCGATGGCCTTTGAGCATATTAGTTCAACCCAGGCGCACTACGATCTAATTATTTCAGACATCAAAATGCCGCAGATGGACGGGCTGACTTTTGTGAGAAAGATAAAATCACTCACGCCAGACATTCCGGTCATCTTGGTTACAGCCTTTGGTAGTATTGAAACGGCCATTGAGGCAATTCGTTGCGGTGCCTACGACTATATTGTGAAACCCTTTAAGATGGCGGAAATGCAACTCGTGGTTGATCGCGCTCTTGAGTATCGCTCGCTAAAACTAGAAAACGTAGTTCTTCGTAGCGAGGTCAAAAAAACATGGTCGTTAGAAAACATGATTGGCAAGAGCCAAGCAATGCAATCCGTTTTCGAACTTATTCAGCGCGTGTCTGGCGCTAATGCCAACGTTTTAATTACAGGCGAGAGTGGTACCGGTAAAGAACTGGTGGCCCGCGCCATCCATACTCTGGGCCCTCGCAATGGTAAGCCGTTTATCGCTATCAATTGCACAGCGATACCTGAAAATCTTTTAGAAAGCGAATTGTTCGGCCACGCTAAAGGCTCGTTCACCGGCGCCATAGGACGAAAGCGTGGCCTTTTTGAAGAGGCTAATGGCGGAACCCTTTTTCTTGATGAAATTGGCGACATGGATTTAGGTTTGCAATCAAAGCTGCTGCGAGTTTTACAAGAAAAGAAAATTAGAGCTGTCGGCGATAACGCCGTTCGTGATGTTGATGTCAGAATTATCGCAGCCACTCATAAAGATCTCAAATCAGCGATTCGTGATGGAGTTTTTAGAGAAGACCTTTACTATCGTTTAAGCGTCATCCCGATTCAAATCCCGCCACTGCGGCATCGTAAAGAAGACATTCCCCTACTCGCAGAATATTTCTTGCGAAAGTTCGCTGTTACCAATAACACGAAAGTGAAGGGATTTACTCCGCAAGCAATGTCTTACCTCATTGGTCAGAAGTGGGAAGGAAACGTTCGCGAGCTAGAAAATATCGTGGAGCGAGTCGTAGTTTTAGCCTCCGAAGAATTCATAGACTTAAAAGATTTGCCTCACTTTGAAAGCAAAAGTGCAGAAGACTTTTTTGGTAATTCCACCAAAGATCATCCGACCTTGGCGCAGCTGGAACGTCGTTACATCGAACATATTTTAGACAAGACGGGCCGTAGGAAAACCAAAGCCGCGCAAATACTGGGAATCAATCGCCGCACTCTCTATCGCAAAGAAAAGGAATACGGCATCGATGCCGCCCATGGTGAACACTCACACCATGATCAGCCACTTGAATCCCTCATTCCACCACCAGCACCTCCAGAAAATTCGGAGGAGCAAGCAAGTGAACCTTTGCAGAGACAAGCTTAGTTAGTACGCACAGTGTCGTTTTGGTTAGTTGAGCGGGGCAAACAACCTCAAAATTGCGCCCAGCTTTAACCTATGCGGAGGAATAGCTTTTGCAAAAAAGCGAAATATGAATTCAACAATGGAGGAATCAAATGTTTCGCACGCAAGCTGTCGCATTTTTATTTACGTTTTTTACTTTTAACTTAACGCATGCCTCGATATGGGAAGGCCCAGCAGAGACAATAAGCTTTATTCCAGCAAATATTTTTACACCCACTTTGCAAGAGAACGATAACGCTCATCTCGTGGTTGCAGGAATTTTTCCAAGTAACTGCTTTACGCCAGGAAAGGTAGAGCAAGAGGTCGACCATAATCGCAAAATCGTTTATCTGAAAAACTTTGCAAACTATTATCCTGAGTCCACCTGTGTGGCTTATCAAGTGCCCTTTGATCAGTTTGTGAGTCTTGGGCAACTCACCGCTGGCACTTACCGTGTGATACTGCGAACTGCTGAAGAAAAAGAAGTCCAGTATGGCCAATTGCTTGTAAATGGGGAGACAACTTCACTCCCCGCCTACGTCTATCCGCGAACAATTGGGGCCAAAGTCAATTGGGACAATGACAAAAATCAAGCCACGCTCACTCTCGTTGGAGAGTACAATATGGCTTGTACAGAAATGAAAGCTTTGTCGGCGAAAATAAATCACGAAACCGACGTCATAGAAATTGA
>CAYPZY010000510.1:0-2195 GCA_964415155.1 uncultured Bdellovibrionales bacterium | reverse complement strand
CCGAAACAAAATTCATAAGAACTCTCCGGACATTTTTATAAAAAATAGACAGAAGAAAAAAATAAAAATATAAACCGCCCCAGTGAAAAAAGAGAAACAACTTTCAATGCAAAAAGTAAATGGTTGGGGTGGGAAACGAAAAGGGGCGGGGCGACCAAATAAGACAAAGACAGTGAATCACATGAAGCGCCCCTTGGTGAATCTTAAGAAACCACTTCATTTGACAATGCGCTTGAAAGATGGGAAGCCAAATCTCCGAAAGCGCCATCTACTTAGAGAATTTAAGAATTGTCTGGGAAATGCCAAAAAAAAGGGGCTTCATATTATCCATTTTTCTCTGCAGAGTAATCATATTCATATGATTGCAGAGGCACGAGATAATAAAAGTTTATCTGCCGGTATGAAGAGTTTGGTAGGAAAAATGGCAAGAACTGTGAGTCGAGGAAAGGGCGCGGTTTTCGTTGGACGATTTCATCTAAAGGAGATTCGCGATCCTCGACAAATGAAGAATGTTCTCGAATATGTTCTACTTAATCACGCTAAGCACGCAAATCTTATAGAATATATAGATCAATTTTCATCGGGTGGAATTTTTCGTCACTGGAAAAGTCTTTTGGGACGAAAGTTTCGCGGTTTAATTTACGAACAGGTAAAGGAAGACGGTGCAACTGCAACTTATTTGAGTGAACCAACTTCCTGGCTTTGTAGCGTCGGGTGGATGCGTGCCTGCGGTTAACGGATCAGAAAATAAAACGGTCCGGAAAAAAGCCATTCTTCCAAATCAACATGACAAACCATTGACTAAATCTGATCACTGATAGATCTACTACTAAACAAAAACAAAGGATGACAAATGGAAAAAACAAGATGTGGTTGGTGTGTTAATGATCCTCTCTATGTCAAATATCATGATGAAGAGTGGGGTGTTCCCGTATATGACGATAAAAAGCTTTTTGAGTTTCTGATTCTTGAGGGGGCACAGGCGGGATTAAGTTGGCTTACAATACTAAAACGTCGTGAAGGTTATCGAAAGGCATTTGCCAATTTTGATGTCAAAAAGGTGGCGAAATTTACTCCTAAAAAGATACAACAACTTTTAAAAGATCCAGGTATCATTCGTAATAAGTTAAAGGTGGCGGCAGCGGTCGAAAACGCCAAGGCCTTTCTGAAAGTCCAAGATGAGTTTGGTAGTTTCAGTGACTATCAGTGGTCGTTTGTCGGTGGTAAACCTAAAATTAATACCGTCAAGACACTAAAACAAATAAAACCCACCTCTAAAGAATCGGATGCTTTCAGTAAGGATCTTAAAAAACGCGGATTTAAATTTGTTGGCTCTACTATTATGTATGCTCACATGCAGGCAGTAGGGATGGTTAACGATCACCTAACGAGTTGTTTTAGGTACAAAAAAGTGAAGTCGTAGGTTCTCAGGTTATGCAAACTGATGAAGAGCATCCTCAAGCAAGATACTTACTTTCAGGCCGCGCTTTGTACTGTGTCTGAAAACAGTCAGGTAAGTCAGAGTGATCCTAATATAGGAACTTGTAATGAGGTTTCAAGCCACATGGTAGGTTTAAGACCCCAGTGTTGGGATAGCCCAAAGTTTTGAAGGAAAATCGTCACTGAAAACTTGTCAAAGCAGGCGCCGTCAACTAGGTTTTAGCGCATGGAGGGTTTCCAATGAAAATTTTCTTCTCAATTGCCGTGTTAGTTTACTCTCTTTTTGCGTACGCGGTGCCTGATCATCAGTGGACAATTCTTAAAACGATCCCATATAAGGGCAAACAAGATGATATATTTTTTATCAATCGCCACACGGGTTGGTATGTTAACGGTAAAGGGTTTATTTACAAAACGACTGATGGTGGAGAAAGTTGGGTGCAGATGGTTCACCAGCCTGGCACTTTTTTTCGCTCAATTGGATTTTCAGATTCGCAAATTGGTTTTGCTGGCAATATCGGAACGGATTACTTTCCCGATGTTAGTGACAAACAACCGCTTTATCGCACCGAAGATGGCGGCCGCAGTTGGACGCCCGTAAGCGTTGTTGCCCCCGAAGACATCAGAGGTATCTGTGCGATCGATATAAAAAAGATGAGCTACATCGATTCAGGCGTTTTAAAAACTCGGACTTCAGTCGACGCTGCCGGTCGTGTAGGGGGGCCAGCGAAGTTAGTCGTTTCGCGCGACAACGG
>CAYPZY010000509.1:0-2199 GCA_964415155.1 uncultured Bdellovibrionales bacterium | reverse complement strand
CGATGGTGACAGATCAGCTAAAAAAGAAGTACATGCTGCGGCCGAAGTAGCGGAATCAATATAAGATAGGAAAGATACCAGGTGCATTCCCTCAGCTGATTCAGCGGCATTTGCGGCACGAAGGGAACAAAAAATTGTCACAAATAATACAAAGCGAGTCGCTAAGCTTGTTAAAAGCACGCTAGATCCCTTCCTAGTATGTCGGCAAATCGAAGTGGTTTTAGTCACCTCTTAAAACTATAAGCTTTCCAAATACTTTATTAAGTTAGGAAAAAACTCTTTCTTGTGATTTACGTAGAACTCCAATGCTGTTTCGCCATGTGTATTTTTAATTTTTGGATCCACCCCTAGCGCGACAAGAGTCTTGGCGCTCTCCACGGATTGACCGTTTTTATCATCGACCGTTATCTTAAAAAGAGCCGTTTCACCTTCTTTATTAGGCTTATTTGGGTCAGCACCATTTTTTAATAAGTATTTTAGAATAACGGCTTTGTCGGGGCCACTCACCTTAGGCATCGAACTCGCTTCTCCTAAGAATGCAGTCGAACCGAAATCATCAGCGGTATTTACATCAGCCCCATGCTCTAATAAGCGCGGATAAAGGACCAGCATATAATCCGTATCGTCCCAAAAACGATTCGAACGGATCGTAATTGCTGTAGCGCCACCCTTAGTCCTTATATTGACATCAGCATCGCGACTCAAAATTAAATCGATAATCTCTAGTGGAGCTTTCCTTTGAATTGCCAGAGTCAGTGGGGTATGAGTTTCAAAATCAAGATCGATAATTTGGTTGATATCAGGCAACTTATTTAGTTTAGCTTTTACTACCTCCCACTGGTTTTCTTTCATTGCCGAAGGCAGATCAAGAAAAGAAGAGTCAGCCATTTTTAGTTGGCAGCTAACTTTTTCTAGTTGCGCGTCCGTTTTTGAATCACTCAGTGCAAGTCCTTGCGAGCCCCACGCATCGAGTTTGATTTGGATACTCAACTCTTTATCAGCATGCCGCCAAGGAGAAACTGAACTTCCCTGATACATCCCTGGCTCAGTCCCAAAAGCTTTGAAAGTGAAGGAGAGAGGAGAAATTCCCTGATCCGACTTTACAACCGTTTGAGCTGATTGACCTGAGCGGCTGGACTTTTCCGCTGATTGAGTCACTCCGCCGCTTGCGCAAATAACTATCTCGCCAATAGATCGTGAGCGACAGACCAATGCTTTTTCATCTTTTGAGGATACTTTTATATTTGTTCCGTCACATACTGCGTAGAGATTTTGATTGAATAATAAAAACCCAATAACGAAAATTCGTCTTACAAAATACGTCAATGGCACTAGAGCTTTTTTCATTGTAAACCCTTTAACTCAAATTATTTCGTTTTAAACTTTGTTTGGACAACAATTGCGATAGCTGTGCCACAAAACAAAAACCCCAACCCCTGGCTTTGAAGCCAAATCTATTATACAGAGGCCAGGCTTCACAGGGATTTGGTTTTTTGGCTTTCTATTTGCTTAGAATTACGTCTGTAAAAGTTTTTTAATCTAATTAATTTTAATGAGGTGTTTATGCAAAAATTGCTAACGTTAATTGTTTTAATGTCAACCATTTCGACAGTGGGATTCTCCGACAGTAATTTGGAACGTAACCAAGCATTGCATAAGTGCGACCATGAGCTCTACGAGAGAACAAACTCAGTATTAACATTTTCAATGGTTATGGCATATTGTGACAGAGAAGATCCAAATGATCTCATCGAGGCCGCCGATCAATGGAAAAAAAGCGGAACGATTGGCTTCGCACAAGCCTTAGCGCAAGTAAAAGCGAATAAAAAATAATCTCAGTCTATAACACTGAGTTTCGAGCACACGGCCAAACTCCAAAAATTCTTTGTCCTAATAGCCCACGATCCGAATTCCCTCAAAGTCAGGAATGCTAATATATTAGGTCCCTATTACCCAAGCCCTATGTAAAAACGAGCTGAGTTAGACCTTTAGAGATTTGGTTAATGGTAGTCGGCGCCAAAAACTAACCCCACTTTACCCAGTCAATTAGTAGACAAGCCACATCTTCTGGAGCCGATGGATTAGAAATTTTTTGAAATTTTTCAATCACCGCTACCAATTCAGCACGAATTAAAAGAAAATCGTTTTTTGACAGCGTTATGGGATTTGTAAAAACCAAATCATCACGCCCTAAGGCAT
>CAYPZY010000508.1:0-2202 GCA_964415155.1 uncultured Bdellovibrionales bacterium | reverse complement strand
GCGGCTTACAAATATTATAAGCAGGCCACGATCGCTGATCGCGGTTCAGTGCGCTCTTGGATCAGAATGGGAGTGGTGGGAGTTAAGGTTAAACAATATGAAAGTTCTCTTAAAGCGTTTGCCAATGCTTGTAGCATTGATCGTTCTAAATCTTTGGATCCCTTTCGCACGGCCACCAGTGAACTTCGAAGCGGTGGAGTAAATACCTGGTATCAAAAATTTGATGCGGGAATTCAGCACTGCAAATACGAATCTAACATGGTTAAGGCGTCACGTGTAAAAGACTTCACTGTCAGTCAAACGCCGGTAGCTGAAAAGGCTCCTGAAGCAGCAGCGCCTGCCCCTGGCAGCGCGCCTACTGGTACGGCGACAGCACCGGCACCACCGACAGGAGATGTTCCTCCTGCAACAGAGCAAGCTCCAATCACCATTTCACCGGTTCCTGCCGGTGAAATCAATGATCCTACATCTGGAAATAATCCTTAAGAATCGGATTTATTGGTTGAACAAAAGAAAAATCAATAATCTCCTTTTTGATTTTCTTTTTTAAAAATTTACGGATGGTTTCGCGGGCAGCTTCACTTTCTAATGAAAAATAAATTGTCGATTTTCCGTTTTGTGCCCTGCCGGAATCGATTTCAAAAATTTTTGCCGAAAATGATTTAATCTTCTCAGCGATCGCAAGGCTTCGCGAAACAGATTTGGTTTCGACGATACCTAAAATTCCGTTTAATGGTTCTGGCTTTCTTTGTCCAAAAAGCGAATCTAAAATTTCTTGATTTTCTGCCGCTATCACGGCGTGGTCGAGAAAGTATTTTCTATTTTTATTCAAAAGCTCTGTGATGTCGTTTTCAGAGGTGAAAAGTAGCCAAAATTTACTTGGAGCGTGACTTCCTGCTGTCAAAATTCTGGTCGACTCTGCAGGTAACTGATTAAGAAATTGATAGCCTTTGGCGAGCGATTTCAATTCTACACTGACCAACGATTTTACAGTACTCTTGTCTGGCGAAGGCGATGAAGTCATTTTTAATTAATCCATTAGAGTGAGTTTCAATCTGAGACAAAAACTATTTCTATATGTGGAAAAGTTCAAACACTTTGTCACAATATTGGAATTTAATGCTATAATTTGAGAGTTAGGGGCCATACCGTTACCTCCCGTATGTTAGGCCATAAATTTGAGTCTAATTTTTAAACATAAAGCCGGAAGTTTAGGTCAGTATTTGTTTGGGGATTTCGCTTATGAAAGGTCTTAAGTGGCCGATAAGTGAGGAGATATAGCCTAAACTTTTTAAAGGGGGATTTATGGCATCAGTTAAAAAATTTTTTACAAGTCTTTGGCGCGACGAATCTGCGCAAGGTGCAACAGAATACATTTTACTGCTAGTAGCAGTGGTCGCGGTTGTTATGCTTTTCAAAGAGCAGATCTTTGGAATGCTAAAAGCGAAAATGGATGATCTAGGTTCTTCCATCGGTGGAATTACTACGAAAAACTAAGAGGCGTTAAGTGACGACTGAGCTAATTTTGCTAATGGTTGTTTACACAATGATTCTCGTGAAGGTTTTCTTTGGCGAAAATGGACCCAAATCCACTTTCGAGAAATCGGCGCCGAAGCTTGCCGCGCGTTTGGAAGCGAATCTCGCCACAGGAATGGGATTTACTTCCAAAGGTACGCAGCAAGGGGAATGGCGCAAACCAGAGCAAGCGCCTCCGGGAGGATTTTGATGAGCACCATCCTACCGTCACTTATTCTCATAGCTGGAGTCGCCAACGACATCATGAGCAAAAAAGTGCATAACGCACTTTTTGTGGCGTGTGTGGTAATGGCGATCGGCCACGCGTTTTATGTTGGTGGTTTGGATCAGTTGTCAGTGAGTTTTTTATCATTGTTCGCGGCATTTTTATTTTTCTTGCCGCTGGTGATTTTTAAAATTACTGGCGCTGGTGATATGAAATTGATGATGGCTTTTGCGTTAGCTAGCAGTTGGAACGCGGTTCTGCTTGTTTCCATGTACTCGCTGATTTGGGCCGCCATATTTGGTTTAGTGAAAGCGAGTTTAGAAGGAAAAGTGGTAACAGTTTTTAAAAATACAATGTCACTTGCGACTAAATATCCTGTTGATAATGAGAAGCTTCATCGTTTTCCCTACACAGTCGCATTATTTTTTGGCTGGTTAAGTTATTTAGCAATGCACCAGGGG
>CAYPZY010000507.1:0-2204 GCA_964415155.1 uncultured Bdellovibrionales bacterium | reverse complement strand
GAAAAACCTTGATCACGACAAGTTGCTCTATCACGTTCTGCCGCGCTTCATAATGGAAATGATGTCGCGCTATTTTCGTTTAGAAGTGGAAGGTCTCGAAAATATTCCGCGCTCGCAAGGCTGCATCATTGCACCCAATCACTCCGGCTATGCTGGCTTTGATGCTTTTTGTCTTAAAAATGAAATTTACAAAGGCACTGAACGTTCGGCAAAGGTAATGACTCATCATTTTTGGTTTCTGACCAATACCACGGCAATTCCCGCCAATAAAATTGGTTTCGTTGAGGCAACCACCAAAAACGGTTTGGAACTATTAAAAAATAAGGAAATGCTCATCTTGTTTCCTGAAGGTGAAAACGGGAACTTTAAACCAACTACGCAACGCTATAAGCTGAAAGAGTTTAAACGCGGTTTTGTAAGACTTGCAGTTTATAGCGGAACACCCATCATTCCCACCATCGTCATGGGCGCCGAAGAAACTCACATCAACCTCACTGAACTTAAATTCAGTAAATTTTTGCGAGGGGCAATCTTACCTCTGCCTTTAAATGTTTTGCCGCTGCCCGCTCGGTGGAAAATTATATTTCTAAAACCTATTTACCTACCGTACGAAGCTTCGGCAGCAAAGGACAGCGAACTTATGCGCGAACTTGCGGCAGACATTCGCGAACGTCTGCAATCAGCGATCCGCAAAGAACTCGCCAATCGAAAATCCATTTATCTCTGAAAACCTCTTTACGGACTATCAGCCAGGTCAGACCCAATCGTTGTTAGAATTTGCGCCCACGACTGAACAATGATTCCCGGCGAGGCCGGATCGCGATTTACCAAACTAGAAATCAAAATAAAAGCAATCGTTACAGATATAATCAGAATAAAAACGTATTCAACGACGATTTGTCCACTCTCGTTTTGACGTCGTGAGATATTATCGTTAGACTTAGGGCGAAATGGAAAATTCAAAAGCCACTCCTGAAAAATCGAAGACGCAAGCACCTTGGCCATTTTATGTTAAGTTGGGCGTCATGATGATCCTAGTCTTCTTTGCTTCTATCGGCTATTTTCGCAGTAACTTTCTGGATCAAGACCATTTTCCAGAAGTGGCGTCGGATGTTGAAGCAGACGTAGAGGAAGATACTGGTACTTTTGCAGAGGCCAATCAACGCAAACAAATAAAAGACATTAAGCTGGTTGGGGAAGACGGAACGGAAAGTCATATTTCCAAATACAAAAACAAAGTCGTCATCCTTAGTTTTTGGGCGAGCTGGTGTGCTCCTTGTCTCGAAGAACTTCCAACCTTTGCGAAACTTTTAAAAGAGTTTGGTGAAAAAGATCTCGCTGTTGTTCCGGTCAACGTAGAGGACGAAACAGTCGATAAAAGTTTTGTCAGTAGTTTTTGGAAAAAAAATGAAATTCCATTTCCTACCTTTTACGACCCGAAGCAAATCTCGGCGCAGGCCATGGATGTCCAAGTTATGCCCACCAACTTTGTCATTGATCGTAAGGGACGCGTCGCCTTTGCCAGCTACGGAGCCAACGATTGGTCTGGTAAAAAAGCTTTGAACTTTATTAAGTCGTTAATCAAAGAAAATAATTAGCACTGACCGGCGCTGAACAAACTTTCCATCTGTTGAAAGATAAATTCATAGCCCGTGTCATTGATATTCACATTGATGCCAAAAACATAGTCCCTATCAATGCGACTCATAGAAACTGTTGAAGACGGCTCTAGCGGTGCTTCAAACGATAAATTAAAAATTTCAGAAGAGGGATAGAGCATCACAAAAACATTCGACCCAATATTCTTTAAGAGTTTGCGACCCTCTCCTAAACCTTTCAGGCATTGTTGAAGTTTAAAATAAATCTCAAGCGCGAGTGATTCCTGATACTGGGCAAAATAGATGCGCAAGGGGCCGTCAAATATGGCGGCATTGAAAGCCGGGCTATAATACTTAGACTGAGTTAGCGTGGTTAGCGACGAGTTCAAATCCACCTCACTCTTTAAGACTAGAAAAGTTTCGCCCTAAAAATCAAATTTTTTTTGATAAATTTTTTTGCCCCTGGTCCAGGTCGACTGAATGGGTGTGTTTCCGACGTGATAGAATAACTCTCTCCACGAGCCTTCCAGCACTATGAAATCAGCACTTTTGCCACGTGCCTAACAAATTGAAATTTTGCTTTAAAAGTTTGGCAGCACCTTTGGT
>CAYPZY010000506.1:0-2222 GCA_964415155.1 uncultured Bdellovibrionales bacterium | reverse complement strand
CCTTGTCGCCAAGATTATGGCGGACTTTTCCGCTCTCATCAAAGATTTCGGGGTCTTTTCCAAAGAGAAAATCAGTAATCGGTTTAAAAATTCCCATAAGTGATAATTCCTGTCGTTGTATTTTGAGATCATATAACGTAAATCTATTAACGCCAAAAAAAAAGTTAGAAAAGAGACAGAAATGCAAAAAGAATTGGGACAGAACAATCCAGATATCGCGACTTATTTTGATCAACTTTTAACCCCTGAAGACTCGGTGCTTAAAAAAGTGCGAGAAATGACAGTCAAAAATGGCATGCCAGAAATTCAAGTGGCTAAATATGATGCGAGGCATTTAGAGGTTTTAGTGCGGTCGATGAATGCAAAGAAGGCAGTCGAAATTGGCACCCTTGCGGGTTACTCGGGGATTTCTATTGTTCGCGGCTTACTTCCAGGCGGAATGCTCTACACCTTCGATGTCAGTTCCAAACATTTGGAAATTGCTAAGCAAAGTTTTGATCTGGCGGGCGTTGGCTCACAAGTAAAAATGTATTTAGGAGAGGCTCTTATTCGCCTACCGGAGATTGAAGACAACGGTCCATTTGATTTGGTTTTTATCGATGCTGATAAAGCTAACTATGTAAATTATTTTTATTGGGCGAAGAAAAATTTAAAGGTCGGAGGAACGATCTTAGCGGATAACACGTTTGCTTGGGGCAACGTTCATGACCCCGCCAACTCTGACAAAATGGTGGCGGCGTTGCGTGAGTATAACCAAGTCGCCGCTAGCGACAGGGGCTTTCGTACGACGATTATCCCGACGTGCGAAGGATTGACTATGTCGGTTAAGATTGCGGGATAGTTTATTATTAGAGAGCAGTTCTTTAGAAATCATTAGTCACACTTTACGTTGTTCACACAATGTAACATGATCTCTATTTTTTGTTCCTTGTCAACGGTTCCGCCGCGACCTTCTCTGAGGGAAACCAACGAATCCATGCATCTTTCCGTCGCATATGTTCTAGCTGTTTCTTCATCGGCGCCAAAGCCAATAAAGTCGCCATAACCGGAGTCGACATACTTGCATGTTGTGGCCAAGCTCATGGTCGGCGTAAGAAGTAGTGCAACCAATAGTGCTTTCATAGAATCCTCCAAACGCAAGAGGCGTTTTCTTTCTTAAGAGCAGCGAATGTGCCAGCGATTTGTCGATATATGAGAGCTAAAGACGAAATCTGCGGAAGTAAGCTATTTGCAACAAAAGCCCGTACGCAGCTGTCAAATGATTAGACAGGGGCGCTTGTCATCCTTGTGGAAAATAAGTAGAGTTTAATCGTGGAAAAAATCACGATTCAGCACGTCTCCGATACTGCTTTGTGGGTAGCGTACTACCGTTTTACCGAATCTCAGCAAGCGAAGCCTCTTTTTAATGATCCTTTTGCGGGATTACTTATTGGAGGACGCGGTAAAGAAATCGCTGAAAGTATGAAAGAGACTTCAAAGTACACGCGCTGGTCCGTTGTGACCCGCACCCATATTATCGACAATTATATTGAGTCTCTCGTAAAGGAGGGAATTGATGCCGTCATTAATCTTGGTACTGGTTTGGATACACGTCCTTACCGCATGAATCTACCAAAATCACTTCACTGGATCGAAGTGGATTTTCCTCACGTCATCGAACACAAACAAAAAATTTTGAAGAATGAAACCCCGCGAGTACAACTTGAAAGAATTTCTTTAGACCTTTCCTCTGATAACGAACGAAGAAAAATGTTTGCTGACTTAGGAAAGCGCTTCAAAAAAGTTTTAATACTTACCGAAGGTGTACTTCCTTATCTCAGTGAAGATCAAGTTGCTGTCTTGGCACGAGATCTAAAAGAACAATCTAGCTTTCGCTATTGGATTGCGGAATATTTTTCGGCAGATATCTATCGCTATTTTAAGAGATCGCGAAGAATGCATAAACTTAAAAATGCGCCATTTGTGTTTTTTCCTCACGATTGGTTTAAATTTTTTGCGGATCATGGCTGGCAAAAAAACCAAGTACGCTATCTTGCTGAGGAGTCACAAAAACTAGGTCGTCCGATGCCGATGCCTTGGTGGACTTTCATTTTGAAACCTTTCCTTAAGGGTGCAAGATTCACGCAACAAATGGGTTATGTAATATTTAAACCTTTAGAATAACTCTGGTTCTATCTCAAAAAAGTGAGGAAATTGCCTAAATATTAGGGGATATTTGTAAA
>CAYPZY010000505.1:0-2226 GCA_964415155.1 uncultured Bdellovibrionales bacterium | reverse complement strand
GCCGCACGGCAGCAACTCGCAAGCCCGGCCGGCTAGTCTTCCCGCAGCCACCCGCAATGCGGTTGGTGGGATTAATGCCGAGTTGCGGTAGTTTTTATCCGCAGTCTGTGCATTTATAGTTGAATGAATTTCAAAATGCCTTTACTCGGATTGCTCTGCCGTTTTTTAGTGTCATACAGTTACCTGTTTCTAGACCGGCAAAACTAATTTTACCGCGAAACATATTCTGCAAAACCATAGTAGACACCGCATTGGTTTTGAAACAAATCGGTAAACCAATATTTTCCAAATAATCATCCTCTGCTCCATCATAATCATCGGGTGATTGTGAAGCCAAGGTAACGACAAGTCCTTTTGATCGGTGCAGGCGAATATTATCAGACAACGCCTTATGCTTAGAAGCTAATAGATGTCTTGCTTCATCAATTGCAAGAGCCATACGAATTGCTCTATGGCCTGTGTAATCTTGCGGCGCTTCATCAAGTCGTTTCATGTATGAGTTGAGAGAATCCAGCAGCATAAAGGCCGCAAGATTTTTAACTGTATCTCTTGCATGTGCAAAAGTAATAATCCACGATTTGGAAAAAAAGACGGCAGGGGATAAGTCAGGTTTAAATATGACTCGTTCGGTGAGGTCATTGATAACAGAAATTACAGAATCCACTTTTAAGCTATTTTCTTCATAGTGGCTCCTTAAAGCATCACGAATATTTTCAAGTGAGATGCGTTTGTTGTTGGCAAACAACGGTTTCAGTGCTTCGCGAATATGTTCAAGCTGAATAGCGCCTGGCCGACTTTGCATAACATTTGTTAATGAATCTCGAAAACCTAAGACCGCATCGGAAACTTCATTTTCTGAGAACGAAGAACCGTGGAACATATCTAGTGGAATTGGATCTTGCGGAATACGCAAAACTTGTGCGTCTAGGTTCAGAGCTAATTCTGTGTTTTCCGCTAATTCACCCTTGCCTAAATCAAGGAGTAGTATTGGTGCGCTAGTTTGTTTTCGTATTTGCGTCAACAAGCGAAGCATAGTGCGTGTCTTGCCAGAGCCCGCTTGCCCCATTACCGCAATATGCGGTGAATAACCAACCCCATTAACAGGCCAGACAAATGGCTCATTGTTAATATCGTCGTGCCCAATCTCTATCCGAACAGCTTTGGCAACTGGTTCTGGACCTATCCATTCATCAGCCGATTGGTCAATCCGATTGCCACTTTTGGTTCCATTTGTATCTTCAGGTAAACATGCTCTGCGAGTAATTAAAATTTCAATAAATTTTGTGTAGCTTCCGGCCTCACTCCAGTCTTCATGAAGCAGATTGACTCCACGATGCCAGTGCCGTGCAACGAGGTCTTGGAGTTGCTGTAGGGTAATAGGAGTTTTAGGATAAATATCCCGAAAGTTAGATACTAGAAGCGCTATCCATAAGGCATGATCATCAATACTAAAAAGAGTATCGCCTTTAATTGGTTTGCCGAGCATGTCTGGTATTTTTGGCGGCATTGTTTTTTCGCTTAGTGAGCGGCCAATTGCCATCCTGGCAATGGGCGCGCGGGCTGCGAACCCTAAATGCATACGCAATTCGTCAGTAAGTTTATATGCGTCGGACGAAGACGCAAAATTAATTAATAATGATTTTTCAAAAGCCCAGTCAGTCATAAATCACTCCTTGAAATATTGATTTTCGATTGCCCGCGCACGACCTATTCCACTCCCAAGGTCATGATACTCTAGTAAGTAACGCTTACAGACAGAACTTTGAATAACATCAAATATTTCTGAGCTAATCTCTTCATCCTGTGCCAAAAGAATCACTTGACGACCTTTTTGGTTAATCCAGAAATTAAGTATATTTTTACGATGGGCGCTATCCAGACGCGCAAGCGGAGTATCAACCACCAGTGGTGCATCAATTCCTGATACCTCAGCTAGACCCGCCAGTAAAGCTGTGGCAAATAATTGGTTTTCACCAGCGGAGCGATCAAAAGCTATCTCTGAACCATCTTTTGCCAATAACCGACTAGCTCCATTTTCATTAATTTCGATCTTGGCAACTTGAGATTTATGGGCTAATTGTTTATAGGCGTTAGTTATTGCGATCCCAAGTTGTTTTGTCTTTAAGGTATACAGGTTTGGAATGAGATCTTCAATAAGGTCACGGACTCGCTGTGCTTTTGAAATATTCGATTCCAACAAATGAGATAATCACAGACTTCTTTTCT
>CAYPZY010000504.1:0-2227 GCA_964415155.1 uncultured Bdellovibrionales bacterium | reverse complement strand
GGCAATGTCAGTTCCTGAACCCATCGCGATCCCGACATCAGCTTGTGCGAGTGCGGGGGCATCATTAACACCATCGCCAGCCATCGCCACGATTCGACCTTGCGACTGCAAGGCTTTAACCATTTCACTTTTTTTATCAGGAGAAATTTCGGCGAAGACCTCATCGATGCCAAGTTGTTTAGAAATTGCGAGCGCCGTGGTTTTATGGTCTCCAGTTAAAACCACAAGACGAAGACCGCTTTCCTTTAAATCTTTAATTGCTTGTCGCGTAGATTCCTTAATTGGATCAGCGACTCCCAATAACCCTGCTGGCGAATTTCCTATCGCAAGATAAAGAACCGTTTGGCCCTCTTCGCGTAATCTTCCTGCTTCAAAATCCAACTCTTTAGTGTCAATTCCATTTGTAAGAAGCAATTTTTGATTTCCGAGAAAAACTTTTTTATTCTCAATTTCGCCTGATATTCCCTGACCGGTTATTGAATGAAAGTTTGAAATATCGACTGGCGAAATATTTTTTAACTTTGCACCATTTATTACGGCTAATGCTAAAGGGTGTTCGCTGCCTTTTTCAAGGGAAGTTGAGTATTTTAAGATTTCACCCTCACCAAAATTAGAAACAGATTTAATTGTGATAAGTTTTGGTTTTCCCTCAGTGAGAGTTCCGGTTTTATCCAAAACCAAGGTATCAATCTTTTCCAATTTCTCTAGCGCCTCAGCATTTTTTATAAGTAATCCCGCTTGAGCCCCGCGCCCAATACCAACCATGATTGACATTGGTGTTGCTAATCCCAAAGCACAAGGACAGGCAATAATTAAAACCGCAACTGCATTTACTAAAGCGTAAGTCAGAGAAGGAGCTGGCCCAAAAACTCCCCACGCAATCGCTGTCAAAATTGCGATACCAACAACGATGGGTACAAAATAGTAAGCAACCTTGTCAGCCAACCCTTGAATAGGCGCTTTACTTCGTTGTGCCTCACTAACCATTTTTACAATTCGCGCAAGCATCGTGTCTTGGCCCACGCCTTTAGCTTCCATGACAAATCCGCCTGTTTGATTAGTTGTGCCCGCACTAATTTTGTCGCCAACATTTTTTTCTATAGGGATTGATTCACCAGTTAACATAGACTCATCAAGCGAACTTTTTCCTGAAATAATTATCCCGTCAACAGGGATTTGTTCTCCAGGTCTTACTCTTAAACTATCACCTATATGTACATGTCTAACATCAATATCTTCTTCGCTACCGTCGGAACGTAAAACGCGCGCAAATTTTGGGGCAAGATTAAGTAAAGATTTAATTGCCTGACTTGTTCGGCTGCGCGCTTTAAGTTCCAAAACCTGACCAAGTAGTACTAGCGTGACGATCACTGCGGCCGCCTCGAAGTAAACACCAACGTGGCCACCATGTGAACGAAAACCGCTTGGAAAAATTTCGGGTAACAAGGTAGCGACAACACTAAATCCATAGGCGACACCTGTACCAAGCGCAATCAACGTAAACATATTTGGACTCCGATTTCTGATCGATTTCCAACCGCGTTCAAAAAATGGAAACCCCGCCCACAAAACCACTGGTGATGCTAAAATTAACTGAATCCAGTTATAGTAACGGCCCTGGGCAAATGTTGTACCAAACATTTCACTCATCGCCAAAAATAAAAGGGGAAGAGAAAATAGAGTCGCCCACTTTAGCCTTTTAGTGAAATCAACAAGCTCGGGGTTTGTTTCTTCTTCAGCGCTAACTTCTAGTGACTCAAGGGCCATTCCACATATGGGACAATCACCCGGACCGACTTGTTTAATCTCGGGATGCATGGGGCAGGTGTAGATCTCGCTTGCAGAGACGGTTGCTGCAGTTATTTTTTCTTTCAAATATTTTTGTGGATCGAATTTGAACTTGGCCTCGCATTTGGTGGAACAAAAGAAATAATCGATACCATTGTGATTTACTTTCCCCTTTGCTGATTTGGGATCAACATCCATCCCGCAAACGGGATCTTTTACAGTTTGATCATGTAGATTAGTATGCCTATGGTGTACGTGATTATGTGAATGGTTCATATTTTTACTCCCTTTAACTATAAAGACGTTAGAGGGTTTGAATTCTTACACTTAGCCTCTTAGGTCATTGAATATTATGGAAAAAGCGTGCCATAATCATTGGTCTAAAGTGAAGTGCAATTAGGTGTTTACCGGGGCTTTTAATATGGCAGTGAACTCAAAA
>CAYPZY010000503.1:0-2230 GCA_964415155.1 uncultured Bdellovibrionales bacterium | reverse complement strand
AAAGGTTCTCACGTAAGGCTCCAAAGTTATAAATTTCTCCGTTGTAGATTAATATGTAACGGCCATTGCGAGACACCATTGGTTGGTGACCCTGTGCTGAAAGATCTATGATGGCCAAGCGACGGTGGCCTAATGCAATCCCTTGAGATTTATCAAGCCAAAGGCCCGAGCTGTCAGGTCCTCGATGCGAAATCTTATCGGTCATTTTTGTAATTAGACCTTCACTCACCAGATCTTTTTGCTCTGAGATAAATCCGGCTATACCGCACATTCTGTCAAACTCCAGCTCTTATGTCTTTTGATTTTGTTAAGATCATTTCGATCCGATGAAGCACCATTTCTGGTGTTATGTCGTTCATGCAGGGGTGACCAGCGACCTTACAGTGTCTTGAAAAACAGGGTCCACAATCTACTTTTAGCTGCAGGAAATGATAGCGGAGATCGTCGCCATAACCCCAAGTGTGTTCGGGAATTCTAGCGGAATTTATTTTTAAAAGTGGAATATTAAGTGTTTCAAACAGGTGTGACGGGCCGGTGTCCAGTGAAACTAGAATGTCCGTTTCATTGATCACTGTTGAGGATTCTCGAATATTAAAATTGGTTACGGGAAAAACGTGTTTAAAACTTTCGATATCTTTGATGTCTTTGAGGTTGTTGGGATGAGCAAACAATAAAACATTAAAACGATCCTTAGCTAGGTTAAGAAATTTGTTAATATTTTTTGTTGGCCATGCGGTCGCGGGTTGCATCGAAAATGGCACAAGGCTAATTAATTTTTTTGAGGACATTTTCTTAAGCGGTAGAACAAAGTCTAACGCTTTTTGCTTTTCGTAATCGGTCGGGAAAATCTCGACGCTTGCCGTTTCCTTGCAACCTAGAAATCGTAAAATGCCGTGGTTGCCAGAAATGATTGAAGCGTTTTCATCGAGTTCTTGGTTAATCAGATCTAGACGTTGATAAAGAGGATAATAGATTTTTTTGATAGGGGCAGAGTAGATTTTCGTATCGGCTGACAGCAAATTCATTAGCAAAGCAGTCACTGGCGTAGAGTTTGTTCGGTCGCAAACAATCACATCGATTTTATTTTCTTTAATGATTTCACGACAAACTTTAAGGTAACGAAAAAAATTTAAAACCGACTTTTCCGGTAGGATATCGTTTTTGATAAGCAAAGAGACTTTCGGATTATTGTAAAGAACTTCGTGGGCGACGATGGAGGATATTACCGCAATAAATGATTCCGGTTGGGATGCTTTAATGCCATTGATAATTTGCGTCTGCAGAAGCGTGTCACCGATTTTATTGAAATTTATGATGAGATAGCGGTGAGCGCGCATATCTATCAATGTTCACACAGTGTAGGATTGCTAACAAGGTTTTTCAGTTGCTCTTGCATCTGGCTATACAAGACTTCCTCGCTTTGCAGGATCTTAGTGGTGCGTCTCTGTAGTAAAAATTTTTCTGAACCGGTGGCAAAACACAAAGAGTAGTAGGCAGCACGAGCTACCACTTTCGTTAGATTTAAGGTGGTAGAGAGAGGGTGAGTAAACGCAAAGGTCGCAAAGATCCTAGTGCTGGCGAACAGTCGATCTATCATTTTGGGGTAAGTAAGCCCGCTCTCCTCTTCGTAAGCATAACCGACATAAGGTAGTTGGACAGATGGAGTTTTCATTAAAATCGGTAAAAGAAAAGCGAAGTCCTCCGATGTTCTTAGGCTTTCATTGAAGCCCTGGTCTCTTGCGAGAGAGGTTCTAATCATGCTTGGCGCAAACGGTATGGGTAAGAAGGTAGGACCTTTTAGTGGCGATAAGTCTTTCTTTGTTTCTCGGTTTGTTCCAAAAAGATTGGCGCCAAGTACTTTTCCATCGCGACCAATGCTAATCATGTTGCAGGAGACAACCCCGACATCTGAGCGTTTTGAAAACTCTTGAATTTGCCTGTCGAGTTTTTCCGGTAAATACCAGTCATCGGCATCGAGCATACAGAGGAATTCACCGCTAACATTTTTTAGGGCGAAGTTGCGGCTATAACCGCGCCCTTTGTTGACGGGATTCTTAAAGTACTTAATCTTGGATTGAGAAAACTTCTTTACAATGGCTTCGGTATTGTCCGATGAACCGTCGTCGACAACAATGCATTCCCAATTTTGATAAGTTTGGTACATCAGTGATGCGATTGCCCGGCTTATCGTGCTTGCAGCATTGTAAGTGGGAATTATTACACTGACGAG
>CAYPZY010000502.1:0-2241 GCA_964415155.1 uncultured Bdellovibrionales bacterium | reverse complement strand
GGTTAACATGTCAGCTTGTCACGCTGAAGATCGCGAGTTCGAATCTCGTCGGCCCCGCCATTAAAATGCAACACGAAAAGACCTCTTGCCAAAAGCGAGAGGTCTTTTCACTTTATCGACATGTTTTGAATGTACTCGAATTTCACGTCGGGAAAAATATTCGTGTTGGGCAGCCATAATCCTTTCCAGCGTTTATCCATATCTCTCTTGTAAAATAATCTTCAATTTGGCCTGGCGTATCCCCCCTCAAAATGTACAACTTGAAAGTTAGGAATATGCGTGCTAAAACGGACAAAAAAGGAGTTCGTCATGGCACAAAAAAGACACACGGAAGAACAGATCATTGGGATTTTAAGGGAATCTGAGGCCGGGGTCAAGACGGTTGACATTTGCCGCAAGCACGGGATTTCAGATGCGACGTTTTACAAATGGAAGAATAAATTTGGCGGGATGGATGTGAGCGAAGCACGGCGATTACGGCAGCTGGAAGATGAAAATCGGCGGTTAAAAAACATCGTTGCAGACCTGACGTTGGACAATCAGGCGTTAAAGGCGGTGCTTGAAAAAAAGTTCTAAAGCCCAAAGCCAAGCGCGAAGCAGTGGAGTTCGTAAAGTTGAGCTTTGGGCATAGCAACAGACGCAGTTGTTCATTGATAGGCTTATGGCGTTCAACGCAAACTTATAAGCCGCAAGATCCGCATAAAGACGATAAGATCAAAGTGCGCATGCGGGAATTGGTCATCGATAATTCAAAGATAGGCTGTCCGATGATCCATGACATTCTTAAACGCGAAGGATTGGTCATCAATCCAAAGCGAACGGAACGGATCTATTATCGGGAAGAAAAGTTATCGTTAAGAAGACGGCCCCGTCGCAGAAGAGCTTCGTGTACAAGACTGGAATTGCCGAAGGTCAGCAGGCCCAACGAACGCTGGGCCATGGATTTTGTCCATGACAGCTTGTGGAATGGGCGCAAACTCAGGGCACTAACCGTTGTCGATGTTTTTACAAAGGAATCGTTAAGCATTGAAGTTGATACGTCGTTGAGCGGTCAAGGCGTGGTCAGAATATTGGACCGCGTTGTTGAATCTCGCGGTTTACCGCAGGCGATCACTGTTGATAACGGCCCGGAGTTCAGAAGCAAGGCATTGGACCGATGGGCGTATAAGAACCAGGTCGTTTTGGATTTTATCCGTCCGGGCAAGCCGGTAGACAACTGTTTTGTCGAAAGCTTTAACTCACGCTTCAGGATCGAATGTCTCAACAGTCATTATTTTGACAGTATTTCGGAGGCAAGATTGCTGGTGGAAGACTGGCGTAAAAGATACAATGAATTCCGTCCTCACAGGACGCTCAACGGTTTAACGCCAAAAGATTTTGCTGAGAAATTTAAACAAAGAAACACGCAGAATACTAACTTAACCTTGGTACATTAGTTGGGGTATACGCCGGTTATCCAATTCATAGAGATAGTGAGAGGGTATTAGGGGCTTACAGTGAATTACAGATAACCAAACCAATTAGTGACTTTAAACTTGCTTGGGAGAAAATCCTAAGTACATATAAAGATTCTTTGGCCGAGATGCTTACTTTGCTAAACGCTGCAAAAGTTGAATCGGGAATAAAAGTAAGTAAAAAGTATAGTAAAAAAAGGGTAAATTACAAAAAAAAGTGCATTAAAATAAATAAGTAAGTTTAAACCAAAGAAAGTATTTCTAAAAATTGATAATGGAAATTGAATAAACAGAAATATTAATGATAAGTTTATAAGGTTATTTAAATTAAACTTAACACTTAATATAATTGTAATGATATATATATATTTTTTAATTTTGACTATTTTATTTGTAAAAATTTTTATAAATAATATAAACTAGATATATGTACAAAGAGATTGAGGAATAGTTTTTAAATCATCGAATTTATTAGCAATATAATCCAGTTTTCGAATGCTTAAGTCTTTGCATTGCTTTCAATAATCTATACAGACTCATGGAAAATGGGAACTGCATAAATTAGCCATATGATAAATAGTAAAAATGCTTGGACGACAAAAATTAAAATATTGCGTTTATGTTACTACTTATGATAACCATAGATTAAAATGAATTATTAGATGAACATGTTAAACTGCTGATGTAAAAAAACTGGAAGCAGCTCTAAGTTCTTGCAATATGTATGCGTCAAATCATATAAGCTAGAAAATAATTATTGCCATATGCAAAACAAGACGTAAGTTTT
>CAYPZY010000501.1:0-2250 GCA_964415155.1 uncultured Bdellovibrionales bacterium | reverse complement strand
TAACTTCCTCATTTTTAAGTATTTTCACATCGGCAAATAAGCGCCACCGGGACTTCTCGGCAAGCTCTTGACCGACAAGATTTGAAAAATCGTAATTATTGTTTATTCCGGCAGGATTACGCATTTCCATTGTGCTGAGGCGCGAAGGAGCGGGGCTTGTTCCCAAATACCAACCGACGGCAAAAGTTGCCATCAACAAAATAAAAATGGGAATCGTGTGTTTAAACTTCAACTGATTGCTCCTGTACAATCAACCTATCGTCTAATTCTAAAACAAACTAAATTGGAACACGAAAGTTTATACCAAAGGCTAGTTTTTCGACTTGTGATAGTGAGTGTACTCTCGACTAATGGCAAGTAATCCAAGTTTTGCCACCCATCCGTAAACATTTTCAAGACATCTGCCCTGAAGATCGATTTCCAAATCGCTGACACAAAGGCGCTTGTAGACCGCACCAGGACTATTCAAGCTTTCGGTCGGTCCTTTTTTACTGTGGCTGCGAAGGAAACCACCCGCCAATTCACAACCTAAAAGATAAATTGTTGGCTCTGCAGCGCCCCCCTCACTGGTGAGAGAAGTAGGTACACCCTCTTGGACAATAACTTCACTAACATCACGTCCACCTTTGGCCGCCTTCATTTTCTTACGAGTTTTATAGTTTAAACTTAAAACTTCTTCAGCAGATTTTACTTGCATGACGCCAAGACCATAAGTACCAGAATTATTTTTTATAAAAACGAACGGCTCATCTTGAATATTTTTTTCTGTATATTTCTTTTTAATTCCGTCGAGCATTTGTTGGACCACTTGAGCCAGTTGCTTTGTACTCTCTTCATTGGCAAGATCGAAATCGGGAAAAAGCTTTGTTTCTACCTGCAAATGCCATGGATCAATATCAATGATCTGACAAAATTCCTGCATCACCTGATTGTATTCTTTAAAGTAGTCACTTTTTTTCCGCCGGTACCAGCCCATCTCACGTGGGGGATTGATTGGAATATTTAGTCCTTCGCTCCACTGTGCATAAGCCTCCGAGAAATCGTTATTGCTAATGATAAGATCAGGAACCATACCGTCAACTTCAACCAAGTTTCCTTTTCTCAGAGCTGGAAAAACACTAAGTGTTTTTCCGGAAGCACTTTCAACTTGTAACGGGCCAGAAAATTCCTTGGGCAGGGCGATTCGGAGATCTCGACCGTTAGCCTTGAAAATCGAAACAAGTGCAGAAATATTTTCCCAATAGTAAGGATTTTGGGTGTGCTCTTCTGTCAGCAGAACAATCTTATTTATTTGATTCGAATAATTGGCTTTCAAATATTTATCAGCCAGCTCAATAGACTTCTCTCTATCAACATCGCAAATATTATTGAATCCTGCCGGAAAGATATTAGCGTCGACGTTCGCAATCTTCATTCCGGAGTCACGAATATCAAAACTTGAATAGATTGGAAAAATAATACCTTGGCGATTTTTTGAAAACCAATCGCAGATTCGCGAAATATTGGCGACGATTTTTTGATGAATGACCTGCTTCATTTAGGCTCTAACCTTTCCTAACGTCTCAGCAATTATAACACTGGCGGCGACCACCGAAACAGGAAAAATAATTAAATTAAGACCTGGGACTAAAAGAACTAAACCCAGCGCCAAGGCCAGGCCAAGAAATTTGAAGAAGTGCGTTCTAAAAAAACCAATGCGTGCGGAAAAAGAGTAACCCAAATTTTCAAACGAATAGTCGGCGTGGTCAAAAGCCATAATAAGGAGAAAACAAATGGAGGCAAATACATTAACAACGGGAATCAGTGAGAAAACAAATAGCACAAGACCTATAATTAAAAACACGAGCGTTTTTACAATCGCTGCCTTTAACATCCGCAACGATAAGATAATCCAGGAACCCAAACTAAAAGGTCTATTTTCAATGGTTTTTTGTAAAGCTAAAGATCGTTCGGCGAGAAGCGAACTAAAAGGGCTAGCCAATACAACAGCAATTAAGTACCCGAGAAAAACGACAAAACAAAACAAAGCGGTAAAAAAGGTGGAATACAAAAACCAGTAAGCTAACGTGCCAAAAAAACCAGTGAGGTCTGCAAAACCAAAGTAAGAAGCAAGCTTCGCAATAATCGGTCCGATTTGTTTTACGCCATTAATTACGGCCAAAATCAGGAAGGTTCCGCTCAAAACAGTAGGTGTGATCGCCAAAAAGAAGAGACTTGGACTACTTAAAATCATTTTGCCACCTTTTAGAG
>CAYPZY010000500.1:0-2255 GCA_964415155.1 uncultured Bdellovibrionales bacterium | reverse complement strand
CCATTATATTTCATCGCGAGCTTTTCGAAAAAACCGCCGGCTGGAAAGCCATTCTCCTCTATTTGGCCGATGACGTTACCATCGCGCGCGAACTACACAAGGTCGGCGGAAAATGCAATTTAGTGTCGTCATTTGCTTATGTGAAGCAAGATCAACACGATATTAAGGGTTTTTGGAGCCGACAAATCCGTTGGCGCATGATCAGCAGATACTACTTGCCTCTTCATTTTTATCTGTCTCCGCTGGAATGGCTGACACCTATCGTTTTTCTTTACGGCGCAATTTCTGGAAGTATTGGTATTTTAGCCGTCGCTACTTTAACTTTTATTTGTAGAATCATTCAGGCCGGCTTCATTCAAAGAAGCATCGGAACTCCATCGAGAGAATGGCTTCACGCCTGGACACTTCCCATTTTTGAATTCTTCACGATCCCCATAACGATCGCTGCCTTTTTTGCTAATACCATCAAATGGGGTACCACGACCATGAAACTTAATTCTCGTGGCGAAGTGATCAGCACGAAGTTCTAGTTGCCGAACATTTTCTTAAAAAATCCTGAGATTTTTTGACCGATAGATTTTTGCACTACAGTCGGTTGTGCTTTGTGATCCTGACGGGGACGATTTGAATGACGTCTTTGGTGATGACCTTGATGGCGCGCCTGTTGACCGCGATTATCACGGTTATCACGACCATCGCGATTATCGCGAGGACGATTGCGATCGTGGCCACGCTCCCCTCTTGGACGCTCATCACGTCTGTCATGTCTTTCATCGCGACGCCCATGGCGTCCCATCACGCGATCACGATGCTCACCAGAACCTTGGGGAGCTCCACCATTTTGATCACGACTCTGATCGCGATTTTGATCGCGACGGAACTCCTGGCGGGGACCACGATCTTGTTGCTGATCGGGACGCGGCCGCCCTTTTTTATGAAATGGCTTCTTAGAATCGAAAGGCCTTTTATTATCGCGTCTTTCACCCGTCCAACGACTGTTGGGCCCGCGCGAAAAACGATCCCGCTTTTCTGTTGGAAAAGATTTAAATTCTTTTTGAATTTGTCCTTCCTCTAAAAAGCCTGACTCAACTTTATGCTTTAGGAAGCCTTCGATTCTCTCCAGCGAAGCAACGTCATCGTCAGAAACTAAACTAATTGCTAAACCCTCTTTACCTGCACGCCCGGTGCGGCCAATTCTATGAACGTAAGTTTCCGAGTCTTCGGGTAAATCATAGTTGATGACCAAATCTACACCGGCAATATCAAGTCCACGTGCCGCTAAATCAGTGGCGACCAAAATGTTTTTATTATTATCCGTTGCTTTAAATTGCTCCATCACCCGATTGCGCTGATTCTGAGTCAAAAGGCTTGAGATACCAAGAGCCGGCAAACTGTTAACTGATAAAAATTCGGCGATACGCTCAACGTGATTTTTATAGTTGCTAAAAACGATAACCTGCTTCGGATCATGCATTTTAATCAAAGAAATCAAATGTCCTGGCTTCTCAGAATTGCCAACGTGATAAATTTTATCTTTAACGTTTTCAGCTTTGGATTGATCACGACTTAAATTAAGTTCAATTGGATTGGAGCCAATTTGATAAGCCATATTAAGAACGTCAAAATTGAGAGTGGCGCTGAATAAAAGAATTTGCCGTTCGCGGGGAACTCTCTGCACGATAAACTTGACGTCCTCTTTAAAACCCATGTCGAACATACGATCGGCTTCATCAAAAACGACGGCGCGGGCTTGTCTAAAATCAATGACGTGCTCTTTATAAAGATCAATAAGACGACCAGGTGTTGCGATAACAAATTCAACGGCATCAGCCAGAGCTTGCTTTTGTTGTTCGTAGCCAACACCGCCATAAATGGTGGTTGCGCGCAAATCTGATTCGCCCTTGAGATCTTGAAAATGTTTAAAAACTTGTTCTGCCAACTCTCGAGTTGGCACTAAAACCAATACGTAATCACGTTTCTGCCAATTATCGAAGGGCACACTTTTGGGTTTTTCTTCGGGTGCAGCAGGTTCAACAATTTTTTGTTTCGAAATCAAAACACGATTTATGAGCGGAATTAAAAACGCCGCAGTTTTTCCCGTTCCCGTTTGCGCAAGACCAGCAATGTCTTTTCCGGCTAACACATACGAGAGAGATGCCTCCTGAATCGGTGTACAATCTTGGAAGCCTAATTTTTCTATGGCTGCCTTAAGCACTGGCAGTATATCAACATCGGAAAATTTCAAAATAGCCTTT
>CAYPZY010000499.1:0-2255 GCA_964415155.1 uncultured Bdellovibrionales bacterium | reverse complement strand
ATCCTCTTCTTGTAGCCTACCTGCATCTGGCAAAAGGATTTTGCAAAGATCCGCCGTGGGCTCGCTACAATAAATGGGACCCTTAAAACCATTACGAACTAAAATAGGCAATAGTCCACTATGATCAATATGGGCATGTGTTAACAATACAGCATCTGTTTTCTTTGCTTCGCTGATTTCGTTCCAGTTTTTTTGGCGGATCTCTTTGGGGCCTTGAAAAAGACCGCAATCGACCATAATTTTAAAATTATCTGTTGAAACCTCAGTCCTGCTACCAGTGACGGTGTTGATGGCTCCGACAAATTTAATATCTATGTTTGCCAAAAAATCTTCCTCAGGGAATATCAAAGCGTAATTTATTTACTTCTTCTTTACCCTTTAGTTTTAAATCAAGTTGCATGGGATGGCGAGTTTCAGTATCGATTTTGAAATAGGAGTTTTCCTTTTTAACGATCAGTTTCTTTTCGTTACCTGCAATGATTGCTGAAGCTTCTAGTCCAAGATCCGTAAAAGTGAGCTTCGCGCTTTCGTAACCAACGACATACACCTTAATGCTTTTGGCCGCTGGAACAATCTTAACTTTGAAGGCTCCAGTCTGTTGCTCAAAAAAATCAACCAACTCACGGTTGTCGCGAAAATCTTGGGCGATTGATAATGTGGACAGGATAGTTATTAGGGCAAATAAAAGGTTTTTCATAAATACAATAACAGCAAAGCTAGTGCCAAAAAGCAAATTTTAACAGAACGATTTTAGCCTATTTGATGTCTTAGATTGAGGCGTTGTTATGCCAGCTTGTCAGGAGGATGCCAAAACTTCCCGTCTCATCCTGGTGGAAACGATTTTATCTTTCCTACCGGTGGCAATGGCGTTGCAATAACTATAATTATCCAAACCAAAGGAGGGACAAATGTCTAGCATTAAAGTTAGCGATACCATGACACGATTTCCAGAATTCGCCTTTCCAGGCACTACCGTTGCGAGCGCCAAGGCGGCCATGGAAAAGTGGGGTATAAGACATTTGCCAATTCTCGATAATAATAAACTTGTGGGAATTGTGACAGAACGTGACTTGGAACCGCACCTTCACGAGCGAAATCGTTTGCTTCGCGATATTATGGTAACAAATATCTATAAAGTGCATGAAGAGCAATATCTTCACAAAGTCGTCTTGGAAATGGCAGAGGGAAAATACGGTTGTGCTGTGGTAACCAACGACAAGGAAGACATCGTCGGAATCTTTACAACTATTGATGCGCTGATGCTTCTACATTCGCTACTTAAAAAAACTGACTATTCAACGATCCAACTTCATCAACTAAGCTGGTCTTCACCCAACTACATGATTTAAATCAAGGAGAAAAATGTGTCTAAATTTTTGAGTGTCGAGGAATTCACGACCCCGTGCCCTGTGTGTGTTTCACCGAAAACAAGTCTGAGCAGTGTCAGTAACTTAATGAACAAACATGGGATACGGCATATCACTGTGGTCGACAATGCAATTCCAGTCGGGGTGATCAGTGAACGTGATTTGCGCGTGGTCGAGAAATTCCCAGCTTGGATGAGTTTTCAGGTCGGCGATGTGATGACCAAAGATCCCTATTCGGTTTCCTATGATGAAAAAATTGATGCCGTTGCGCTCGAGATGTCTCGACGCAAAATCGGTAGTGCCGTCGTGCTTAATGAGGTTGGCGAGATCTTCGGAATTTTTACCACGACTGACGCCTTAAATGCTCTCGTTGAAATCGTTAGAGGTGAGGTGTGAAGTCAACGCTGGTTCTCGGCGTACTTTTGCTAGGCCTTGTCTGTTGTATAAATGTGGAAAAGTCTGAAAAGGCGCAGAATTTGCGCTGGACAGAAAGAATGCAGGAGTTGTCTGGGGTTTTGAACTCGCTCTTTCCCTTTATATGGTCGAAAGAGGATTTCAACGATCCCAAAAATTTCTCAGAGATTGAGCAAAAGGTAAAAAAGTTGAGTGAACTGGCGCAGTCGGTAAATCACAAAGCAATCAGTGATTCACCCGATCATGACCCCGCTGTTGCTTCTTTAGCAAAAAATTTTGATGCTGGTGTTAAAAAGGCTTATGAAGGTTTACAGGGCGGTTTTAGAGAGTACTCGCGCCATGCTCTCATCTATGCCACAAGTCACTGTGTCGGATGCCATACTCGAAACGGTGAGGGGAAACAATATGACGGTTTGGCACTAAATATTAATTTTGAAAAACTGAGTCCTTTTGCGCGAGCTGAGGCCTATACGG
>CAYPZY010000498.1:0-2268 GCA_964415155.1 uncultured Bdellovibrionales bacterium | reverse complement strand
GGCTGAGTGGCTCGAAGAGTTTAGAATTGAAAAACCAGTGGTTAGTGGTTTGCGATAGCAGCAACAAACCGTCTTCAATATGTGGAACAATTTTATACTTTCTTTATCTCGACATGATTAGAATGGAGATTATCAATATTTATTGTTCAATTAAATATAGTTTATCTACAAGAAGGAGTGCCATCAATACTGGCCATAACGCCGTTACCACAGTCGTCAGGGAGATTCTGCGAAATACACGCCCTTAAAGCTTCAGAAATAGCTTCGGACTGAGTCGATCCATAACCTGTCAAGATTTGTGATCCTTTTGTTGGTCTTACGCAATATCTTTGCGGACAAAATCCATTTATTGACGATGCTCTTCCTCCTGATTGCATACAGCGATTTACAAATTCCGCATGAACAGGCTGAATGGCATGCATGTCGATACTACCAATGACAGTATTCTGAGAGATTCTACATTTAAGTTGGCAAGTAGAACCAGCATAAGCCGAATTTGAAAATGCGATAAGCACAATAACTACTTTGGGCATGCCCCAAGGCTAGTTGAAATTTAAAGGTTGAGTGGCTCAACCAAACTGTGTTTTCAATAGGTTATCACACAAATTGAGACACCGAAAAGAAAGGGCCACCCAATGAAAAAGAACTTACTGAAACAAGTCAAAAAGATCAACCGCAAGAAGCTCGTACATGCAAAAAAGTCTGATATTCTCGAAGGAAAATTTGAAAATCTCGATGGTCCCATTGAGACGCAGCATTTATTGATCTCAACTTTGCTTCCGCCAGCAGTAAAGGCATTTATTGCCGAATGCGAAGCCGAGGTCGATAAACTCTGCGGCGAGCGATACCAGCATGGCAAAACAAATCAACGATGGGGTTCGCAAAAAGGATCCATCATTCTTGCCAACCAAAACGTCGCTCTCGAAGTTCCCCGGGTTCGCGCTAAAGACGGCAACGAAGTTAGTCTTCAGACTTATCGGGATTTCCAAGATCCCCAGTTGTTCAATCAAGCTGTATTTGCGGAAGGCATCAAGAAGGTATCGCAAAGAGATTACCAAAAGGGCGTTCAAAAGATTGCAAATTCATTTGGCTTCACCAAAAGTTCAGTGTCGCGAAAATGGATCAAGACCACGGCGAAGAAAATCGAAGAGCTGCAAAAAAGATCGTTAAAAGAAATGGACATTCGAGCTGTTTTTATTGATGGCAAGAAATTTCTAAAGCACGGCGTGATTGTCGCTCTGGGCGTAGCTTCTGATGGTCAAAAGTTCGTCCTTGGGATTTACCAAGCTGACACTGAAAACTCGGCATCTTGCTTGGCGCTGCTGAATGATTTGCAGTTTCGAGGTTTGCCTGAATTGGGATTGCTATTTGTTGTTGACGGCGGATCCGGTTTGAACAAAGCACTTGAAGAAAAGTACCAAGTTCATGACAGAAAGAATCGGCGAGCCATTCGTATTCGTTGTTTCGTGCACAAATGGCGCAATATCGAGAAATCGCTTGGTGACAGTGCTCATAAGGTTCAAGGGCTTTTCTGGGCTTTAAGGGACGCTAAGGACTTATCAGAGGCTAAGATTGTCTGCGACCGTCTGGAGAGTGTTCTTCGTGATTTAAATCTTTCGGCACTAGAAAGCTTTCGTGAAGCAAAGGCTGACTTACTTGCAATCCATGAGCTAAAACTTCCGCGCCTACTGAAAACATTTTTCTCGACGACAAATCCGATTGAATCACTCAACTCGCTGATCGAAGAAGATATGCGCAGAGTGAAGCACTGGAAAAATTCGGAGCATTTTCAGAGATGGCTTTGCACATACTGTTTAGCTTCGGAAAAGAAGATGCGAAAAATCCGTGGATACAAAGATCTACCAGCATTGTGGATTTTACTTCGAAAACTGACCGAGCAAAATCATGTTGACATGACAAACGAAATCGAAGAAGTTGCTTGAAACAAATCGCCACTCGCCTCGTGAATTTCAACTAGCCTTGGGGCATGCCCGATGAAACCTACAATCGAGATATGGCGTTTTTCTCACTACAAGTTTATGCAAATAACACCAGTAAAAGTACTTTTGTTCGAGAAGATAAAACGTCGATAAGATTACAGTCTTATATTCCAAAAGCTATGTTCGGTGGATCAAGTCCTGATTACCAGCTAATGACAGGCCATTTCGATAAAGAACGAAAGTCCTTAAAAATAACTGCTTCTCGGAAAAATTACTCATGGAAGAGATAAGAAAAATACGTTGACCTATCTTTGCAATGTCAGTGAGA
>CAYPZY010000497.1:0-2270 GCA_964415155.1 uncultured Bdellovibrionales bacterium | reverse complement strand
ACTGGGCTCGGCAAACCGGCGGAAATGGCCCCTTTGGAAATCGGCGCCTCCACTTCAAATCTAAAACTGTATTTTTGTTTATATCGCCCAGCCTTATCAAAGGCCAAGTCCTTTCGAGTTCGATAGTATTCGCCTTCGGGGTATTGCGCTCATCTCGCCACCTTTTGAGAATTTGAAACACCCGCACCATACTTTCCCACTCTGATTTGTGAAACTCATGTACTTGGCCATTTTTGCGAAAGGCTTTACCCTCGGAACAAGTT
This sequence comes from uncultured Bdellovibrionales bacterium, assembly GCA_964415155.1. Classification (GTDB taxonomy): domain Bacteria; phylum Bdellovibrionota; class Bdellovibrionia; order Bdellovibrionales; family SG-bin7; genus CAYPZY01. The sequence goes on along the minus strand of CAYPZY010000497.1, from coordinate 2,007 downwards.
GAAGCGTACTTACTATTGGATATACCCCTTAGCCGCTCACCATCCTGTTTCAAACACTCGACTGTTTGTCCTTTTGACCTCGTACGATTGATTGCCTTGCGCTTGCACACCTTACATTTCTTGTCCCACCTAATTTCTGATTCTTCTTTACCACTCTGCCTGTAAAACTCGCTGAGTGGCTTCTCCTCACTGCAAGTTACACAAACTCTGCGTGAAGTTTCGTCGATGTTGCCCATACGCGCTCACTGCGACAAATATCGCGGTTAGCCTGTGTCGAAAGCACGGCGCGGTTAGGCTGAAAAGATTTTGCGTTGTGGAACTTCGATTCCAACTGCTTTTTTGCTACGATTGAGGACTTACACCCTCGGGCTGCTTTTGTACTGCTCTTTTCAGCAGTTTCATTGAATCTCATGGAACTGGTTTTACTTTTCAAGGACAATCGAAGAACGGATAGTGCGTTAAACGATCATACTTTTATGCAATACTATAATATAGAAATCAAAGATTCGCCGCGTTGCCTGTAACATCGAGTTTCTGAAGCACATTTTTGATCCTGCGAACAACATCCCCTGGGTTATCTAACTCTATACACACACCATGAACAGAGATGTCTCCAATTTCAGTTGGTATATGAATGGACTTCAAAAGTCCTACCTCATTGGGATTAAATGCTGGATATATCAAAAATCCCTCTCGGCATCTGTGCCGAAGCAAATATGCCAACATTTGATAAACGTCCTCATTTCTAAACTTCAAATCGGAAAAATCTTTGTACTTAGTGTCTGCAATGTACTTTACTTTGCCGTCATTAAAAAAAATGAGGTCAGGCCGCACTTCAACTTCTTGGCCCTTGTCGAGATGAGAACCTGATTGTGAGGTTACTTGCAGGTCCCACGCTCCCTGTTCCGCCTTTAATGCGATGGCAACATATTCTTCAAATAATTGGGATACATCTAACAGAAAGCCTGGAAACTGATTTTCACCAAACCTGCTATTATACGAAGTTGAACCAATTATGAACCGACTAATGAAAATGATTTTTTGATAAAAGGCCGTTGTTCGATCAATGTGAATCTTCTTGAAGTCTTCCAGTCCAAAGTTTGCAGAAATTAGGTCAGACGGAATTTGGTTGAGGCACTGACGTACCCTCTTCTTTGTATCGGATGATACGACATCTGAACTCAGTATTAGCTTTGATGCTGTGACGATAGCTTGATTCATTGGAGTATCAAGGGTTAGGTTTTGAAAACGACAAGCAAGTTTTCCAGAGCCGATAAGTCCTTTACCTATAGAGTGGGAAAAAAGAATTTGACCCTTCAAGGTTCGCATCACCTGCTCTTCTGTCGCATAGTTTTGTTTCATTCCGACTCTAAGTAGGTGGCCAAACTCTCTCGCAAAGGCAATGGCGAGAACATCAAAAAGCGTATCGTCCTTTTCATATTCGACATCCGCCTCTAAGGGATCATATAGATCACCAACAAATGACATCATCCGAAAAAGGTTAGGGAGAGGTAACTTTGGTGAAATGTTCAACTGTTTCCCGCTTGGAAGCCGAATAGCACCTACTATGTTGTCAGGATAGATTTCGTGACCCAATCCTCCGGGTAGTTTCCTGATTTTAATTTTTGATTCAAACATTGGCCGACTGAGGAACAATATGTCGTCCTCAGATAACCCCTCGAGAGTTGTTTTTTTAATTTCTTTTAGTTCGATCTTCACGCAGCCTCTGCTTTTTTGCCCCATAAAGATTCAAATCTAAGCAGCTCAAGGGCTTGACTATTATCAAAGAAGTATTCCTCAAGCAGGGGCATAACACTAAACTGCCACAGCTCCTTCAGTGTGTTTTCATCAAGGTTAGGCTTCATAAAATATGTGTGACCAATTCTGTAGTGCTTTCCTAACTCCTGGCCCACCACGGAATTTACTTTCTCAAACAGCGATATAATACGCTCACCATCGACTTTTGCATCACTGCTTTGTAGGTAATTTTTGAGAACATTTACATCA
>CAYPZY010000496.1:0-2273 GCA_964415155.1 uncultured Bdellovibrionales bacterium | reverse complement strand
GAAGGTGTTGTCATCTTGGCAGCTACTAATCGGCCTGAGGTGTTAGACCCGGCTCTCCTACGAGCTGGACGATTCGATAAACAAATTTTAATCGGTAATCCCGATCAAAATGGACGACTCCAAATTTTAACTGTTCACACCCATAAAATTAAAGTGGAACCAAAACTTGATCTTGAAAAGGTTGCCGCCCTAACTTCAGGCTTTTCTGGTGCAGACTTAGCAAATCTTGTTAATGAAGCTGCGTTGATCGCAACTCGTAGGCAAGCAGAACAAGTAACCACACACGATTTTGTACTCGCCATTGAGCGACTGGTAGCGGGGCTAGAGCATAAAAAGAAAGTCATGAACGCAGATGAAAAGCGACGAATAGCTTTTCACGAAATGGGCCACACAACGGTGGCTTTGGCTTTGCAGACCTCGGATAAAATTCACAAAGTCAGTATCGTTCCTCGTGGAATAGGCGCCCTTGGTTACACCATGCAAATGCCGACAGAAGACCGTTATCTCGTCGACGAAAATGAACTCATTAAGAAAATCACTGTACTCCTCGGCGGAAGAGCCAGTGAGATGATTCATTTTCAACAAGTCTCCACCGGCGCTAGTGACGATCTCAGCAAAGCGACCGATATTGCCCGTGCTATGGTAACTGAGTTTGGCATGAGTCATCGCTTAGGTGTCACAACTTTTGAACACCGACGCTCGCCTTTTCTTGGTAGCGTAGCAATGGCGGAAGACCATTTTCATTATAGCGAAAAAACTGCCGAAGAAATTGATGCGGAAATCAAATCGATTCTGGATGGAGCACTTAACAACGCCATTGGTTTATTAACTAAAAATAAATTATTTATCCATGAGGGAGTAGACAAGCTTCTCGCCAAAGAGACATTAGATGAAGTTGAAATCTACGATTTGTGGAGATCCCATGGAACAGTATGAAAAAGCCCGCCAAGAAATGGTGGCGGCGCAAATCGAAAAGCGTGGCATAAGGGATCCGCTCGTTCTCGCCGCGCTAAAAAAAATTCCCCGGCACCGCTTCGTACCTTATGAACACAGAAACTTGTCTTACCAGGATGAGGCTTTGGCCATCGAACACTGCCAAACTATTTCACAGCCATACATCGTTGCCTACATGAGCGAAATGCTAAAATTAAAGCCTAATCATCGCGTTTTAGAAATTGGAACAGGTTCGGGTTATCAGACAGCCGTTCTTGCTGAACTCGCTAAAGAGGTTTTCACCATTGAACGTATCGAGGACTTATCGCTACTTGCGCAAGCGACTTTAAATGAATTGGGTTACGCTAATATTGTTTTTAAAGTGGATGATGGCGCCTTAGGCTGGACGCGTTTTCAACCTTTTGACGCGATTGTCGTGACGGCGTCCGCAGAAGAAGTACCACAAGCATTAATCGATCAACTCGCGGTAGGTGGCCGACTGATAATTCCAGTCGGCACTACTGAACAACGCTTAATTCTCATTCAAAGAACCAATGGCGTCGCGCAAAAGCATTTGCTGCCAGTGCGCTTTGTACCTTTAATTACTGCTTAGCGCAGGTGATTTCTTCTTTACCACTGCTACCATGTTGCATTTGGCAAACGTAAAGTACAGATACTTCTTTACCCGCCTGATCAAGGTAAAGCTTCACGTTAATGACATCGCCTGTGGACCAAGATTTAATACCTTTAAAAGTTTTTTGAACCTCTTTAGTCTCATTAGCTTTAAAAGTATTTATCGCCGCAACAGATCCGTCACGAACAGCTTCTAAAACTGTACCATGCGCAAAGGTCAAGCTCGGTAACATCATCACAAGTGCTGTTAATCGTTTCATTTAAAATTCTCCTTCAATTAATCATTTCCAGGTTCGCCGGGAGAGGTCTCAGTATCACCGGGCTCGCCAGGGTTCTTATTGCTTTTAGCTCTACCACTGCCAGGTTCACCAGGTAAATGAGTATCTGCTTGTCCTGGCTCCGACGGGTCAACTTGATCGTCCCCACCTGGTTCTGTTGGCTGCTGTGGAGTGGGTTTTTCAGGCATTTCTTCTTTTTTCGCGCCGTTTTTTATCCAATCATAGATGGCTTTGATTTCACGATCACTTAAACGATTACGGTTTTTCGGCATCCACTTTTTTGTTTTAATGAGAGATAAATACAGGCTACTTTTTTCGGGATTTCCTGGGATAATCAAAGCTGGAAAAATATTTGAATCAAAAAGCGCTTCATAGGTGGAAACGTCGATTCCTTTTTTGGGATTGACGGGACCGTGACACTCAACGCAG
>CAYPZY010000495.1:0-2277 GCA_964415155.1 uncultured Bdellovibrionales bacterium | reverse complement strand
CATGAGCGCAAGTGGTGATAAAGCAGTTACCCAGTTACCAATTTTCTGAGGTAGCGACTGATTTTCATAGGCTCGTTCTGATTGATAACGAACGCAATCAGGACAGTGAATGGCTTCGGTTTGCGCGTCTCTGTATTCCTTTTTGAAATCTTTTTGAAGATCGCTAAGCACACCTTTGTATTTATCCATCTCAGCTTTTTTACGTTCAAGATTTGAATCGGCGATTTGTACTGTGCGAATTTCGCGATGGTATTTTGCCATCGCACTAATACATTTTTCTGCATTTGTTTTGCTCTCACCGCGAAATTTGCGCATCTTCGCAACTTCTGGAGGTATTGATCCCGGCACGTTGTAACCAGGGTGACAGAGGCCGCCCTTGCCGCCCCAATCAAGGCCGCTTAATTTTCCGGGCATCACGGGTGTTTTGCTACAAATGGAGCGAACAAACTTTTTATGTTGGGCTTCGCTCATTTCAGAGGCGGGCAACCGCTGACTATTTTCAATATCAGTTTCTTTTTTGAAAAAACTTTTTATTTGATCAAGAAATGTGGTTGGCTTTGCTTGCTGTGGCGAATCTTTTTGACAACCGCCAAAGTAGCATTTCATTTTTTCTAGTTCATCTTCAGGAGAGTCGTCCCTACTACCGCCCTTGCGCTCGTATCTGCGCATCGGATCACCATCTTGGTAACGGGGATCAGTACCACGAACTTCCTGACATTCGTCCTCACTAACCCATGATCTTTCACTAATATCGTAGTCACTACAGTAATTGTCGGTCGCGAGATGCTCTTTAATCGCTAAATTGTATTTCTGGCTAAAACATTCATCGATAACTTGTTCAGCTTCTCTCACTTCTCTTTCAGCTTCACGTTTTTTTGTGCGGATTCCCGCCATGTCTTCCTTGATATCGTTCATCACGCGGCCTAGGTCGTCGGCTTCGTCTTTCATATTCAAGATATTTGCGGGAACACCATATGGAAAAGGACACCCTTGCAGCCCTGGCTGCATACCCGACCCATACATCGTATCGTGAGCATACACTTGGCTCGCAATTAAAGCCGTCGTGGCCAATGTCGCAATCCATCTTTTCATATCTGATCTCCTCACAAAAAACACTTCCTCAATTTTCGTTTCGACACATCCTCGCCGAAACTTAATTTGAGTAAAAACAACAGGACCTTAGTCGACGCTGGGGCCAAAACGACGGTTAAACTCCCGGGTCCGCCAACTTAATCTTCTGGAGTCCTCTTGCGTTTGTTTACGATTTGCCGGCATCTCTTCGAGAGAAATTTGTTCAATACGTCTTTCAATCATCGAAAGGCGAGGTCGGTAGTCTTTGAAATTTTCCATCGCCTGCCAGCAATCATCAATTTTCTCATCAAATCCCGGCTCTCGATACTTTTGATCACTTAGAATTTTTTTAGAAATATAGCCAGCCTTACCATCATCGTTACGATCATATCTGCAAAGATGTCCCCACGTATTCGGAGTCAAGCCATTAAAGATTTTTACTTTTGAGCAAATGTAAGCGACTTGATTAGACGTTGGTGTATAACGATCTGTACTAGCAGGCTGTCTAGCCGATTCCGTCGTAAAGAGTTCTTTGATTTTCATCAGCCAAGATGATTTACCAAATTGACTGGGTGCTTGCGGTGACGGTCCAGACCCCGACTTGCCAGGGCTGCAGTCAGGCATATTAAGATCAGCACGACACAAATCAATCCCCGCTGGTGGCTCAGGAATAGGGCCGCCGCCATAGATTTTATCGAGAGCATTGTCTGGTAACCACTCTTCGCCATGGTCATCGACATAAGGACTATCACTACGGTATTCCGTGCACATTTCATCTGAAATTTGGCCATCCGCTCGCGCTGTGTAGTCATAGTCGTCACAACGCCAAGGCGAAGCTAAGTGGTACAAAATGGTATCTTCGACTTCGTTGTTAAAGCAGCGGCGAATAGTTTTCACCGCTTGTTCGGTTGCAAGTTGAATCTCGGGTTTTTTTTCTCGTAGTTCTCGAAGCTCTTTTGATAAGGCGTTTTGATTTTTGTCAGCCGCTCGCTGCGCGTATCTTAACTCATAGATTTCATCGAGTTTAGATTTTCTATATGCCTCGAGTCTTTCGCGCCGCCTTTTTGCTACATCAGAATCTCCGTGAGCAAAAACTGCCGTTGCAAAAAATTGTGCTGCTAAAACAGCAATAAAAATCCTAGCCATAGACGTTCTCCTGCAATCTCGACTTAAGTCGACTAAAATGGCATTGCCTATCACTATTCT
>CAYPZY010000494.1:0-2300 GCA_964415155.1 uncultured Bdellovibrionales bacterium | reverse complement strand
TTTAACTGTAAGGCAACTCGGCGGTAGCTTTTTTCTGAGACTTGATAATGTCGATCTTAAATGTGCTGAATGCCGCTCTTTGATATAAGGAAATTTCCACACTTGCGAAAACAGTTGATCCTCTGAAGTCTCCCCCTTCGATAAAAGTAATATCAAGGATTCAATGATAGGGCTATCTGCCAATGAAAAAACTTTTTTTGGTTGTAAATGCAGTAAAAGTCTACTCTCCAGCAGATAAATCCAACTCTGCCCTCTAAGGATAGAATGCGCCGGCTCTTTATTCAATTCCGGGAATTCAACAAGATCATTGTCGCACTTTTCTTTAGTCTGCCAATCCTCCAGCCACTCGCTAATCACGCAGGATTCTGCGTAAATAGTTGCGGCCGCGGCAAAATTATGGGTCTTTAAAAAGTGAAATTTAGCACGTAAGAATGTGAGATACATAGGTAACCAAGATTCAACTGATTTGATTTGCTGGAGCCTGTGGGCAAATTGTTCCAATTGATTTTCTGCCATGTCTCGTCGATTCAATTCAGAATAAATTTTAACGACGTAAGCGTTAGATACAGCTCCGCCGTGGGCGTAAGGAAACAGTTCCCACATTTTTAAGGACTTCTCTAAAAATTGTAAGCCGTCTAAAGGTTGCCCTAGGTGGTAAAAGGATAAGCCAAGCAGTTGATAAGCGGTCATACGAGTTGTTGGCAAGGTCTTCTTATGATTTACCAAAAACTCCGTAACTGTACGGCACGACTGCCAATCACCTTTAAAGTAAAAATATCTCGCGGTTTCCAACGCTAGTTCAAGTTTTTCCACGGGGTCACTAGTAAGAACTCCGTCAATGGCCGCCTTAGCCTCTTTCAATTTTCCCGATTCAAATAAATTCCTTATCATCTCTAATTGGCTACAGAAGCTGTTTGCGTCGTTGGTCAACAAATCTGCTAGATCTTTTCTTCCGCGATGATCACGCAAGAAATAGGAAAACAAGGTTGTCGAGTCTTCTTTGTTGGAAAGGTCTAGGACTGCCTCACCAGTTTCAGCCAAATGACGTTCATTCGAAAAATACTTTTTCATTGGTCACCATTTGTTGGTTTTATAATTAGTTGGGGGTGAAAATGAAGGCTTGGGGAAATTTTCAAAGCTGGTCCCCCAGCACCCTTTGTTCCGCTAAAAAATCTCTCGTTTGGAAAATCTAAAAAAAGCGTTAGCAGAAAATCACGCGCTAACCAAAATTTAGTGTCTGCATAAGGTTGGCAAGACTCAAAAGTTGAGGCTTCAATAGTATACCAAGTGACCAGAGGAAAATCAGATCTAATGACAGAACTAATTGCGTCACTACATTTTTGGTTGTCCACCACTTTTCGCTTGAAGTCCGTTTTTAGCTTGTCATAGACATTGTCATGAATTTTGACAAAAAGTTTTTGGTCCCCATTGTTTCTTCGCTTCAAGAAATCAGCGTCACCAAAATAGGCCTTTTCAATAGCTGAAGTGTATCTCAAATGAAAATCAAAATCCAAATTCTGACTTACGCTAAACATATGGTTGAGATCTTTGACCACTAGAAGTTCAGGTAACTCTAATTGTGCCAAGCGATCTAAATTTATCGACGTCGCCAGGAGCACGTGAGACCGCCGCCAATACTCTTTGGGCAGCCATTCACGTTCGGAAGCTAATCCGCTCCACGACAAAGCACTCACCGACAACCCGTTGAGAAGAGACTTCGCGGCGCCCATTGCAACAAGATAAGCAGTCGAACTGCCAGTGGCGAACCATTCTCGATCTCGTGAAAATTTTAGAGTGTACCAATTGGCTTGCGTCTCATAATAGAACTTCAGAAAATCGTTTAGCTCATTGATTTCCAGCCGTGGATTTTCTTCGCTTTGGGTAAAGCCGAAAACTTGACCCACATCTAAAGGATAGCGGAACATGTATTGGAAAGCATGGATCAACTCATGATAGGTCCGCCACACCACTTCTTCGTTAAACGCGGCATAGTCAATCAAAATCGTGTTGCTCATGGGTAGATACAAGGCCACCAAGTCGTAACAATCATTTTCCTGGGCACAATATTTTTCTGGAATGGCAAGTTTACTGCGAAGTGAGGATGTTAATTGTCTTATGGATTTTTTTGATCTCAGTATATTCCAGGTTTTGGTTAAATAAAATTCCTCAGCAGCAGAACCCTTGTGGAGATGCGCCGCTATTTTCTTCCAAATTAAATCGAGATCATGGTCGCTAACACTTCCAGAAAGTGCCCAGACACTGGATTTTTCGTCGGCTGAAAGTAATTTCAACCTATCCAT
>CAYPZY010000493.1:0-2305 GCA_964415155.1 uncultured Bdellovibrionales bacterium | reverse complement strand
AGAATATTCTAAGTTTTTAGTTAAAGAAATGCTCTTCGACTACGTTGCCGATCGCTTAGATCAACGGCGACGTGAAGCTGTGGATGCGATGCTTGCCAAGCAAGAGGATTTACGCCAAGAAGAAAAATTAATTCGGCAAGCTTTTAACTATTGTGAGCAGCTGACAAAAATAGAAGTCAGCGATGAAATTCTCTCGCAAATCAAAGCTCCACTTACAGCTTTCGACAAAATAAAAAATGCAGCTAGTTTTCGCCGTTGGCCGGCTCCTCTTAAATGGGGAATGGAAGCGCTCGTTGTTTCGGGAACAGTTGCGGGCATCGTCATCGCGTTGTTTTGGACTAATATTCAGAATGTTATTCCACAGCGACAGCAGTTGGTGTTAGCTGAACAAAAAATTCGCGTTGATGATGAGCCGAACACCATAGTCGATAAAAAAGAAATCGCGGAGTTTCAAAAAAATCTTCAAGAACAGAAAGCCTCTGACGAACCCGAAATAAGTTTACCGGAAGTTGCACAATCCAAGAAGAAGGAACCAGAACCGCCACCACCACCACCGGAAAGGGAAGTGAAAGTGGCGGTATCAACCCCTGCGCCCGTGAAGAAAGAACCTCCGCCACCGCCAGCGGTTAAACCTACTGTCGTCGCTACCGCGCCTGTAGGTGAATCTCCCGATGTTACTGCAGCTCTTGATCGTCTAGAGAAATCGGCAAAACCCGCAAAATCTGCAAAAGTAGCTAAGTCAGAAACGCCGCCTGTTGAAGAGGACGCTCCTGAATCTGCTGCTGTTCCCAAAGAGGTTTCAGGCGCGGCACCTGTTGAGCCCAAACCCACAACCTCGGTTGCTGTCGCTAAGCCGACCATTATCCCTAGTCAAGCCAACAAGAAGGGTTATGTTTATAAGCTCTTCATGAAGCTTACTAATCTTGATCAAATCTCCCCGGAGATTGCTGATAAGATCATTGAATTAGGTGGTGAGAAGGCGGGAGAGGTAGAACTTGGCTGGCGAAAGCCCGATGGCAGTTATTATCATTTTATATTGCCCAAAGAAAACTACAAAGCTTTGCAAGATGCCTTGAAAACCTATGGCCCGGTTACCCTCGTTAAAGACCCTCATGACAGAATCATGGCCGAGGGTAAGGAACGTTACATTTTGTGGATTGAAGGCAAATGAGGCCATTGTTTAAAAAAAATAAACTTAAGCAGGCCACCGGCACACTTCGTAACAATCTTATACTCTGGTTTCTTTTATTCTCGCTTATTCCCGTCATTTTTGTGACGGGATTTTCGCTACAACAGTCGCGCTCCGCTTTAGATAAAGAACTTTATCAAAGAATAAACGGCAATGCGCGTGAGCTCGAGTTAACTTTAGGTGATATCGATAAGATTTTAAATTCTAAAACCGAGAAATTAGCTGGTGATCGAACTCTAACATTTTATTTATCAACAGGTAAAAACGGTGAAATCAATACCTTGCTGACGGATTGGTTAGCAACAACGAGTGCGGCAAGAATTTCTGCCATTCAGCCGGATGGAAAAATTATCGCGTCGGCCTTTCGTGACAGTGATGGCAAAGTGAAGGCGGAAAATTTAGCTGGTGATAAGGAATTTTTTGTGACCGAAGCTGTCGCAAATAATTTAAAAGATAATCCGCGTTCGAAATTGATTGAAGCTCAGAAAAATAAATTGGAACTCACTTCCTATTATCCCGTGTTTTCCAAGAGTGGAAAGATAACTGGTTATCTTGAAAATGTTTTGAGTCTGCAGCAAGAATTTTTGCAAGCATTTAAAATTCGCATGAATTTAGAATTAGCCTTGATGACGGGGGATTACAAAGTAATTACTTCTACTCACGATGACCTTCTTCTTTACACACAAAGTTTTTTTCGCTCAATTAAAGGTGAATTCGTTGGTAAACTTTTTGACGCCAATATTCGCTCTGTTCCACATGGCTTCATGGTTTACCCCTTAAAGTGGGGGACAGGACAGCTTTACATTATTCTCGCAGCTTCTAAAGCTGATGCCAATACCACTCTTAAAAATATTAAGGCCGCCTTCTTCGGTGTTTTTGTAACGGTTGTTTTTTTGGTAATGATTCTCACTTGGATCGCATCTAACGTTGTCGTTCGGCCTATTCGTGAATTGTACGAAGGAATTCGCCGCATGAATCAGGGAGAAGAGGGAATCGAGCTCCCAGTTCGTGGCGATAACGAGATGACTTATCTGTCGATGAGCTTCAATGAAATGACCACAAAGATCAAACAGGCGCGTGATGACCTTCGTAGTAAAATTTTAGAATTGGAAACAG
>CAYPZY010000492.1:0-2314 GCA_964415155.1 uncultured Bdellovibrionales bacterium | reverse complement strand
ACTGACAGCAAGGGCTGCGTGAGCTGGGAAGATAGCCTTCGCCACAAAGTCTATTCTTCAGAGGCAGATCTTAAAAAAACCATCACCCTAGCAAGTGGTGATTCGCAGCAAAATGTTGACGTTTTATTTGATCCCCTAAAGTTAGATAAGGACTTTGCGATTGATCAACGAGTCGCACCGCCCAGACGACTTGCGCAAAAGAAGTCCTTTTCTCCTTACATCACATTTCCGGGATTAAATTTGCAACTGCAAACCATTAATTATCAAGTTGATGACTATTTAAATTTAAAACTAAATCGTAGTTATTTACTGAACGTCAGTCCAAATGTTGTAGCTTACGACGGAAAGTCGGCGACACTTTCAAGTCTAAACCGTTTGCGCGATGGCGACTATTATCTGCGGGTTACTTTATTTAAAGGTGTTTTGGCCCAGCCAGAGCAACTATTAAGTGGTGACGTGACTCTTCTTGATTCACATGAACAAATCGTCGAAGTCAGTGGCGGCAATATTTCAACAACTGTCAATTTCTTAACGACAGATTTAATTTCTATCAATGCCCGCAATACCGTAACTTTGGAACTTTACCCTGCCACGACCGGCAAATCGAAAAACCTGCGCTCTCTTGCCGATCTAAAATCAGGCCTCGACCCGCGAGTTTATTTAGGCAGTATCGTACCTTATAACGAATCTTCTTCGACGATCTTAACCGGCTCGCAACAAAAACCTGCAGCGGAAAGCCAAGCCGTTTCCTTGGATATTTCTAAGATTGATGCACTGATCTCTAGCCAGCGAAAACTAGAGTCGGAGAAGCAGGCAAAGTTCAAAGAAATCTCAACGCCACAGGCATTTGCTCAAGAGTTTGCGCTGGATTTATGGTCTACCAATGATGAGAAATTCCAAAAATTTCAGATGGACCCAAAACTTTTTGCGGATTTGGCAGAGAACGGTTTACTCAAAGCCGGTAATAGCAAGGATTTTAAAGCTAAACTTGCGCAGCAACTCGTAAAGCTTTGTAAAACAGCTTACGTTGATAATGTCGGTTTTTGGGGAAATCCAAAACCTATTGTCACGATGAAACCGGTTTATCAAAGAGCCATTACTGAAGCACTGAAATGTCAAAAAGATCCGCTCAAATATTTTTCTTTGGATCATAAAATCCATGCCCTTAAAGTCGAACAGGTTAAATGGTTAGGCGGCAAAGCGCAGAACCTAATTATCAATAGTTCCTTTGATCTTGTAGCGACAAATTCTCTGACCGCCTCTATGACTGAGGCCGCGACGATTTCAGGTACGGCCAGCTTTAGACCGTTAGCACTAATCAGCACCACTCTCGCCAAAGTACCACTCTTGAAAGATATGTTCTCGGCAAGCGTGGACTACTCCTATTCTAAGACTTCAGCGATTTCAGACAACGTATCAGAAGCAAATTCTCGAAGCGTGAGTTTTACACGTGGCCTCGCACTGACCGAACAAGAAGCACGCTTTCAAATCAAAATCAGCCGCTATGTTCCTTGTGTGACTATTTCGTCCAATGAACAAGTATTAAACCAAATATTTAATTTTGAAACGCCGCTATGGAAACCTTCTGGCTTTCATATTTGTGCGGAAGAAAAAACAACGCCCATTTTTGTGATGGAGAATTACTTTTTCTTTTCTCAATTTTATAATAGTTACGATTTTTTAGATGCGCGAGATCCTAATAATCGACCCTTTGTCATGTCACTTCGTGGTCTGCGCGACTATTATGTTTTCGTGGCCTCGAACCAAGGCAAAATCTCCATGCAGGAATTGAAAAACAACTCTACAGCAAGTTCACTTGATGTGCTCAACAAGGGACTCACCATTTTTACGAATCAACAAAGAACTTACCCTGGAGTTTATTCTTCTTTTGCAACTCAAGAACAACTAGATTTCCTGCTCAAAACTTCTACAGACGAAAAGACTTCGCCAATTATTAATTCTTTAATGCAAACCCTGTCACCATGGACACGTCAAGAGATCAGAGCGTTAAGTAGTTCCAAGTAGACTTTTAAATTCCTGTCCTCTATGATCTTCTTCTAAAATTACTTATCGAGAGGACAGTGCGTTATGAAGTCTCTTACGCTCTCTTTGTTGTTTTCTCTTTTTATCGGGATTTTTTTGAGTGCTGAAATTTTCGCCGCACAAATCCCCTCAGTGGATACGCTTGTTGTTGAAAAAGAAAAGTTTCAAAGGGTCATGAAGTATCCCGCCGTCGTCACCCCGACAGTGCAAGGAAAATTGATCCCTGAAATCAGCGGCAACCGCCTGATTGTCTCCGTGCGCCTGATGAAGC
>CAYPZY010000491.1:0-2316 GCA_964415155.1 uncultured Bdellovibrionales bacterium | reverse complement strand
CTAAGTTGATTGCCACGATTGTCGATTTTGCTTTTAAGTTTAAGCAAACTCATCAGCGTTTTCCTAAATTAGTCGTGTGTACTTTTACGAGAAAGGCCACGCAAGAGTTACGCGAACGTTTGATAAAAACAGCGATGCAAAGGCAAGACTGGGAATTTCTGAAATACGCGACGTCGTCGCAAATCAACATTTCAACGATTCACGGGTTGCTCTCAAAGTATTTAGGGCGATTCGGCTTTCGCATGGATCTCGATCCCCAATTTTTATTGGTGCAAGATAGCGAGCTTCAGACCCTCGCTAAGAAAATTATTAGAGACATTCTCAATGACAGTATTTTAAATGAAGATGAAAAAACAGCGTTGATGGACGCCTTGACTGTGACAGCACTATCCGCTTGCGCAATCAAGTATAGCGATAACAAGAGCTTTTTCCCGCAACTAAAAGCTCATGACAACAAGTCTCTTCAAAACATTTTGGAACAGCAGATGCTCGCTAGAGAAGAGGAATTAAAGGCTCTCATTAAAGATTGGCAGTTGGTCGAGGAGCAACACAAATTTATTGGGGAGATGCTGACTTGGTTGCGGGCGCTTAAGCAAAGCTGGAGTGAGTTACCCAGTTCAGCGGCCTTGGATGGGTTTCCTCGTAAACCGACAAAAATTTCTGCTTCGACAGCGGATTTATTCGCTTCTACCAAGAAGTGGCGTGATGATTTAAAAAAGAAGTGGGAGCTTCTTGCCTACGATCGAGGGTATTGGCCACGATATGAAAAGCTATTTAGCATTTGTGAAAAAGTTTTCAGAGACTTCGATGTTCGCTTTAGGGCTGCAAAAACAAATAGTGGCAGATTGCAAATTTCTGATCTCGAGAATTTTTCATTGCAGTGTTTGCGAGAACATCCAGATACCGCTCAAATGTTTTCTATAGAGTGGGATTATTGGCTAATTGATGAATACCAGGACACTAGCCCGGTACAGGTAGAATTAATTCACAAGCTTAAGAGCGCAAGACCTGCATTTGTCGTTGGCGACCCACAACAGAGTATTTATCTTTTCCGCGGGGCTCGTAGCGAAGTTTTTGCGGACAAAGAAAGATCTGTCGTTGAAATGGGTGGAGTTTGCGAAACGTTAGAGACTAATTATCGCTCGCAAGCTCGCTTGGTGGCGTTCTTCAATGACTACTTCAAAACATTTGGTGGCAATTTTATTTCGATGCGCGCGGCTGATAATGCTAAAGTATCTCCGCTTAACTATGATGTGAAATTTTTTATCACTGATGACATGGCTGAAAACTATAAAGCTGTCATTAGCCAGGTGCAGAGTTTGATCGAGCAAGGTGCGCACCCGGAGGATATTTGTATTTTAGCTCGCAAGAATCAGTCGTTAAAAAACGTCGCTAAGGTACTTAATGATTATAATATTCCGACGCTGCTGCATACAGCATCGGGATTCTATCAGCGTCGCGAGATCATTGATGCGATGATGCTACTGCGTTTTTTGATCAATCCGTTGGATGACTCCAACCTTGTCGGTCTGCTGCGTTCGCCCTGGTTTAAAGTCTCTGATCAATTGCTAGTGCAAGCCTCTAAAAGTGGTGAGAGTAATTCTCTGTGGGGAAAGTTACAGAGGCGCTTCGATTTACCGGCTGTCGAGGAATTAAAGAAATATCTTCAACTCAAAACAAAAATTGGTACTGTTGCCGCTTTTAAACAAGGTCTTTTAGGCTCGGGCTATCTAGATTTTTCACATTATCAAGACATTACTGGCAGACGCGAAGCCAATCTTTGGAAGTTTATCGTTAATCTTGAAGTGCAAAGTAAGCAGTCGGGTTTTAACCTAGTCGATTTTATAGATGAGTCGCAAAAACTTTTAGATTTAGAACAAGACAGTGATCAAGATGCAGTGGCTGCCAAAGAAGTAAATCGTGTAAACCTAATGACGATTCACCAATCAAAGGGATTGCAGTTTAATCATGTGTTGGTTTTGGATTTTCATCAAGCGCCTTTGCAAAGAGGTAATTTTGGTAGCGCCTTAACGATCGATGAGGATTTGCAACGTTTTAGTTTGCCGTTAGCGACTCAGGACGGTTTAGAAAAATCTCTTGGTTGCTGGCGATGGCAGGAGTTATTCCAACAAAGGGAAATACAAGAGTACGATCGCTTACTTTACGTTGCTTTCACTCGTGCAGCTCTTTCTTTATCTGTATTCACAGGCAAGGCCCCAGAGAAGCAGTCGTGGCTTGACCGATTTCCTCTAAGTTTGGAGCCAGGTTCTCATGAGGCGAACGGGTATTTCTACGAGGTTGATTGTGGTCCATGGC
>CAYPZY010000490.1:0-2320 GCA_964415155.1 uncultured Bdellovibrionales bacterium | reverse complement strand
AAGACCAATTAAAATTCATCTTGCGCGAAGGAAAAAAGCGCCAAATCCGTCGCATGTGTGAAGCAGTTGGCTTAACCGTGACTGGTTTAAAGCGGGTTCGTATTGGCAAACTTAAGCTAGGGTCTTTACCCGAAGGTTTCTGGCGCCCGATGACTGATGATGAAAAGAAATACTTTCTGGGCTCTCCGTTTATTATAATGTGACACTTTTTGTTATGACGAAAGTTTAGGTGGCTAAAGCTCTGTCTTCGTAAGTTGCAAACACAAATAATTTTAATTCAAAGTTCAGTGATGCAACTTTACTTTTTTATTTGAGAACAAATAAAAAAGTCCATCTTGGCAGCTTCTTGTAGTTTAATTTTTTTACGAGAAAAGTTAGCTAAAGGAGCCACGGATGGACTTCAGAAATTTGATCATTGAGTGTTTGGGTTTGCAAGATGTAGTTGTTGAAAGTTTTGATATTGATCGTGAAAATCTAAAATTAACGCTAACTGTAAGACAAGAAAAAGAAAGGTGCAGGTGTCATAACTGTGATACCCCCCTGCAGTATGTTCGTGAATGGAAAGAGCGAAAGATACGTGGACCAGCGATGGGAGCCTTTTTATATGTAGAAATCATTCTATTTCAGTTGCGTGCAACGTGTGCAATATGTATGGATCGAGTTCGTTCGGCAGCAGTTCCATTTGTACATCCAAATTTTCAAAATTTAACGCTGTCATTGTGTGAACTGGCTGGTAGGTGGATGGAAGAACTACCTTGTGCTGCAGTAGCCAGGTTTTTTAATTTGAATTCAAAAACGATGTGGGATTTGGATCAAGTTCGGATGAAAATAATGAAGCCACTGATGGTCTTTCCAGAGGGGATAAGTTTTGTAAAAATGAGTGCTGATGAAGTTCACTTTAGAACGATGCCAAAGGTAAATAGCTCAACAAGACCTGAGATAAAATTTGTTACTAATTTAGTTTGTTCAGCAGAATCAAAGGTTTTAGCAAACGCACCAGGCCGAGATAGTCGGTCACTGTTGGCGTGTTTAAAAGCTCTGACACCAGAGCAGCGGGCTGAGATTCAATTTTTCGCTGTAGATATGCACGATCCGTTTATAATGATTATTAAGAAGCTTTGTCCAAAAGCTCAGATCTGTGTAGATCGATTTCACTTAGCGCAGAAGGTTAACGATGCTTTTGATGAGCTTCGTAAGGCGGAGTTTAAATTGGCTGATGCAGCCAATGACAAATTTCAATTAAAGATGCTGGCACCGCATCGGCGATTTGTACTTGTTGAGCGAGAAAAGAAGCTGAACAAATCAGACTTAAAAATGTTAGACCAACTTAAAAAGATAAATAAGAATATTTTAAATGGAATGATCTTAGTTGAATACTTTCATAATGTGCTTGATAAAACAGACATCAAAGAATTTCGAAAATCATTAAAACTGTGGTATCAGTTAGCTCGAGAATCTGCCCTAAAACCATTTAAAAAACTAGCGCTGATGATCAAAAAAAATCGAACGTATATTGAAGCTTATATTGCGTCGGGATTAACAACAGCAAAATCTGAAGGTTTAAATAATAAAATAAAGGTTCTTCGAAGATCAGGCTATGGTTACACGAATGAGCAGTCTTACATGGACAAAATCCTACAAAGATGTGGCTACCTTAACTCTCGATTTATAAATACCTCTGGTTGGTTTTGGAGCCTTCCAGCCAACTTGGCACAAACTACACCCTTCTAAAAAACGGAGAGGGTGAATAACGCGACTCCCTTTTTGGTCACTTCTTAGCGTTTAGAACGTATCTTTATGAGACGATTCAATATGAGATAAAATATTCTAGAAAATTCAAGGAGTTATTTTAATGTCTCGGTTTGATCTATGGATTAATGCTTGCATTAAAGTTAAGCAAGAGGTGACCCATGAGAACATTAAGATTAATTTTCATCCTAGCATCATTTTCTTTGGTTGCTTTTGGTTCTGAGACTTATAACTTTAAATATAACTTTAAAGGTGAAATCTTAACCATTAAGCAAGAAGCCAAGGACTCTAACCAAGCTCTAAGTTTGGCTGCAAAATCTTGCTTTCACCATTTTAAAAAGAATCAAAAACTGTCTGAAACCACAGGACTTGATTTGATTGATGTGTGTGCAAACCCCAAAAGTATCTAATTTGTTTACATTCTTAGCATCATCTACTAATAGTAATTTAACTGTCGCAACAGATAATCAAGGTAAAGTAACATATATATTTACTGATAATCCAATATTCAATAATGCAACAATTACAAAAGCTACAATTTCTACACTTAATGCAGACAATGCATCTATTA
>CAYPZY010000489.1:0-2321 GCA_964415155.1 uncultured Bdellovibrionales bacterium | reverse complement strand
AATAAATGGAAAGAGCGCTATTTTTTTTTTTTTTTTTGCGCTCCTTGGTCTTCTTTGGATAAATAACGAAAAGCTATCAACCTGCCCGAGAGATTTAGAATTGGCGATTCAGCATCTATTTTTTCATTCTTAAAATAAAGTTCGGAAACTTCGATCAGACGTTTGATTTTGGATATGTTGGCAACAAAAAGCATGAGCGAAACAAACGAGCCCTTCAATTCGAAATCGACACGCATCTCTTCATAAATATCTTTAGAAGCGATCTCCTTTTGTGGCGACATTTTGACAATAGTCGCGCCAGAGATTTGCGCCTGTTTAGAGATATCGGAAATCAATTCATCAGAGTGCCATTCCGAAGGAAGGTACTGAAGAGCTTCTCGAAACTGATCTGACAATGTGTTGACACGTTCCTTGATCTTAAGACTTTCCTGAATATCCTTTTGCAGTTTTGTTTTCTCTTTGGCTTTAACAGCCATCTGCACTTGCAGATCATTGATTTCTTTTTCAAGAACTTTTCCGTCGTCGAAAAGCATGAGATAATAGAGTGCGGCGAGACCCGCTCCCAATACCACTGCTAAACCAAAAGTTAGACGTGAAAAAAACTCCATTAAATCTTCTCCAAGTGGCAATTAACTTCGAACTTTTTAACGGGACCATATTTCCGTTTTTCTTCTTCGACCTTTACTGTTTCGACCTTTGAAAAGAAAACGCTATCAGTCAGCTGTTTAATAAAATCAGTAAAGCTGTCGGCGGTTGTCGCCACCCCTTGAATGACAATCAAATCGTTACCGACCTTAAGATCTGTGTACCACACTTGCGGCGGAGTAAGTGTTTGCATTGAATCAAGCGCCCGTATCGTGGAAAGGCGTTTCTTTGAAAGCGTGGCAATAGCATTGATGAGTAAATTTAAATTGTCGCTTTCTTGTTTGTAACCGCGAAGATCTTTGTACTGTTTTTTAAGCTCTAGGATTTCTCCATCAGCAGTCTCAATCTGCTTGCGCTCTTTTGTAAGTTGCGAGGTCTTATTACTGACGATGCTCGAGGACCAAAGGTAGAGGAAAGTCACTGGTACAAAAAGGATAACAAGTTTCCAAATAAGCGTTACCGGATCAACGCTTTCGCTGCTCTTAAACTGAATTGTTTGGGTGATTGTCCTTTCACCCATTTGTGAATTGCCTTCAGGAGCTTTCAGGTTGCGGAGCAAATTGACTTTGATCATACGTCGCCCACTTTACGTAAAGCCAAGCCAATACTGACAGCGCAATAAAGTTTTATTTGTTCAATGTAATCGGGAGAAAATTTTTTCGAATCAAAAGAGACTCGTAAGAATGGGTTTAATATTTCATAACTGGCGCCGGTCACCTGCCCAATGTGATCTGCTAGTCCCGGCATCGCGGCGCCGCCGCCAGTGACATAAAAGCGGCTGATCGCCTGATTGCTACTTGTGGCTTTAAAAAATTCGAAACTATTTTGAACTTCATCAGCAACAACTTCGGTAGTATGGCGGATAATGTTGCCAACTTCCTCGGGGACTTGCTGATTTGAAACTGAAGCTAGCTTTAATGACTCAGCTTCATCAAGGCTGACCCCCATTTCGCGTGATATATCGCTCGTGAAATTGAAGCCACCGATGGGAATGTCCCGACAAAAGAGAACTTGTCCCTCTTCCACTACTGCGAAGTTGGTAACATGCGAGCCAATATCAAGAAGCGCCACGATTTCAGGATTACGGCCATAGTTAAAAGTGTAACAGTTAGCCAACGCAAAGGTCGACAGATCCACAATGTCACAGCTCAATCCACAACCGGCAACGATATCCATAAAGCGATAAACCAAAGGCTTTTTGGCGGCGACCAAAAGTATGTCCATCGTCTCTGAGGTGGAAGAGCTTTTAAGAACAGTGAACTCTAAACTAATTTCTTTGATGTCGAAAGGAATGTACTGTTCAGCTTCCCATTTGATTTGATCGGCGAGTAAATTTTCCTCTACGCGGGGAATAGAAATCTTTTTAACGATCACTCCCGAACCCCAAAGACCAACTACAACACTTTTTCTTTTGGTTTTAATTTCTGCTAGCAAGGATTTTACTGCCGCAGCAATTGCATTTGGATCAGCGATCTCGCCGCTAATTAATGACTGCGGTGGTGTTTGCACAAATCCAAACGAACGCAAATTTGCGCTATCACGAGATACGTCGAGCTCCACAACTTTTATGGAACTAGCACCGATATCCAAACTAACTGTTTTGTTGGAGCTCCACCACAACACTGATGCCTCTTATTTGTACGCCTCAGCGCAGCAACTATCTAAATCTCTTTAAA
>CAYPZY010000488.1:0-2324 GCA_964415155.1 uncultured Bdellovibrionales bacterium | reverse complement strand
TAATTTCGCGACACTTCTAAAGCAAATTCGCGTGCACGGCGATGCAAGTCGCTATGAGCATGTGCGAATCGGTGTGAATGGTCGCATGGATACACTCCAATGCGCAATTCTCATTGAAAAACTAAAACGCTTTCCCTGGGAAGTTCAGAAACGCCAAGAGATTGCGATGCGTTTCACGGAATCATTTATAAAATACAAAGATAAATTAAATCCACCTTCAGTCATGAAAGGTGCCACATCGGTTTATGCGCAATACACTTTGCAGGTCAGTGACCGCGACGCCTTTCGCGCTCGTTTGCAAGAAAAAGGCGTACCCACAGCAGTCCATTACCCCAAACCAATTCACTGGCAGGAAGCTTATCGCAATGTGAAAGAAAAATTCTCACTTCCTCACTCTGAAAAGGCGGCAAGCGGAGTTGTCAGTCTCCCAATGTACCCCGACATGGATCTTAACACCCAAAATAAAATTATTGAGGCAGTGATTTCATCCCTATGAGTTCATTCCCGCTCGAGCCCAACAAATCGCAACTAGAGATCTTGGCACAACTAAGTCAACTTAGCTGTGCAACGGGTGTTACTGCAGCGAGCGAGTCAGAACCTCTGAACGGTCATGAAACTCCTAAAAAAGATCCTGATAAACCGGGCAAACTCGAAAAATCGATTATCAAAAATGTTGGCAGAGCCATTGGCGATTTTGATTTGATCCAACAGGGAGATCGTATTTTAGTCGCCGTCTCAGGTGGCAAAGATTCTTGGGTTATGCTTTATGCGCTTGAGGAACTTCGTAAGCGCGCGCCTGTGAAATTTGAACTTGTGGCTATCAATATCGATCAAGGGTATCGCGGTTTTCGCCAGGATCTCATCGAAGATTATGTGGAATCGCAAGGCTACGAGTATGCGATGGCCGAATTCAATATTGCTAAGATTGTTGCTGACAAAACGAAACCTAACGAAGTGCCTTGTTCTCTTTGTTCACGTCTTCGCCGTGGATTTCTTTCGGGACTTGCTGAAAAACATAATTGCAATAAGATTGCACTTGGTCACCACCTGGATGACCTCGTTGAAACATTTTTGCTGAATATTTTTTACGTCGGTAAAATCGCAACTATGGCGCCAAAACTTCAAACCGACGTGCAAAAAGTCACAGTCATTAGACCCCTTCTTTACTGCAAGGAAGAAGACATCCGCAAATTTGCTCTGCAGAAAAAAATGCCTATCGTCTGCTGTCAATGTCCTCTGGCTTGCGGAAACAACGAACAGTTCGACAGTAAGCGCATGTTCGTCAAAAAAATGCTACGTGTTCTGGAACAAAAAATCCCTGACATTCGCCAGTCACTTCTTACTAGCCTTGGCAACGTCAAGTCGTCACATCTACTCGACAAGGAGTTCTTAACGATGGCAAAGGCCAGTCTCCAAGATTCGCTGGAGCTTCCCATTTGAGTTTGACTCTTGTTTCCACGCCGATTGGTCATCCTAAGGACATTTCTTTGCGTGCTCTTGAATTTTTAAAAGCGGCCGATGTTATCGTTGGTGAAGAAGAACGTGAGCTACAAAAATTTTTGAAAATAAATTCTATCGAGGCCAAACGAACCGAACTTCTCAACGAACACAGCGATCAAAAGCAAGTCGAAAATCTGACGAAGTTATGTAAAGAATTAAAGGTCGCACTGATTAGTGATTGTGGGACGCCGGCTTTTTGTGACCCAGGAGCCAACCTTGTGCAAAGGTGTCATCAACAAAAAATTTCAGTCACCGCAATTCCTGGCGCCTCGTCGGTCATGATGGCGTTAAGTCTCTGTGGTTTTGAGATCAAACAATTTGTATTTGCAGGATTCCCACCGCAAAAAAGCGAAGAACGCCAAATTTTCTTGAAGGAACTTAGTCGTGAAAACAGAACTACAGTGCTCATGGACACGCCTTATCGCTTGAGCAAGCTCGTCGGCGAACTCTCCGACCTAATGCCAGAGCGCCACGCTTTTTTGGCCTGCGACCTTACCCAACGAAGCGAGAAACTATTTTCAGTGCGTCTGCAAGACTTACAAACTCAAGTAAAAGAACTAAAAGCAGAGTTCATCCTCATTCTTTCACCTAACCGAAGAGCCTAACGCCAAGCAAAAGTTAGAGTCATTTTAACTTCAAATTGACGACCAGGCCGCTCCCTATGGAACCTATTGATACAGCCAATGCTCATAGCAGGCCAAAACGTATGGGAGCAAATATGTCGGTCGATCAAATTCTCGCAAAAATCAAAAACAAAGAAGCTAAAACAATGTTGGATGCACTAAAAAATATTGATTCATCCAGTGTTGTTCTGGAATTTACCT
>CAYPZY010000487.1:0-2333 GCA_964415155.1 uncultured Bdellovibrionales bacterium | reverse complement strand
AAGATCAAACAGGCGCGTGATGACCTTCGTAGTAAAATTTTAGAATTGGAAACAGCAAATAAGGAAATCAAAAGCACGCAAGTTCAACTAGTGCACTCGGCAAAAATGGCCAGCCTCGGTCAATTAGTCGCCGGTATTGCTCACGAGCTAAATAATCCCATCGGGTTTATTTATAGCAATTTATCTCAACTTGAAGACTACAGTCAGAAGTTAGTAAAGATGATTGATGAAATTTCTGGGTTGAGTGATAAGACCGATAAGGTAGCAAAGTCCAAGACGGAAAACGATTTCAATTACATTCGCGATGATTTGCCAAAACTTTTAAAGTCCTGCCAGGACGGCGCCAGAAGAACGCGAGAGATCGTCATCGGCTTACGAAACTTCTCACGTCTTGAAGAAGCCACGCTTAAGGAAGCCGATGTCAATGAATGTATTGAAGAAACCATTCGTTTGCTTGCGGGAGAAATGAAGGGAAGAATTCAAGTTAATAAAAATTTCGGCCGCCTTCCAAATGCTCTATGTTATCCCAGTAACCTTAACCAAGTTTTTATGAACATTTTGTCCAATGCTGCGCACGCGATTGATGGCAATGGCACTATCGACATCAAGACTTGGTTAGACAAATTCGCTGGAGAAGACTACGTTTTTGTCTCAATTAAGGACAGCGGTAAGGGAATGTCCAAAGAAGTACGCGAAAAAATCTTTGAGCCTTTCTTTTCGACTAAAAATGTCGGTGAGGGCACTGGTTTGGGTATGAGTATATCCTTTGGAATTATTAAGAAACATGACGGCGATATTGAAGTTGAATCCGCTCCTGGCAAAGGCTCAACCTTTATTATTAAAATTCCTTTAAAGGGTCCGCAAGAATTTCGCCACTGATCAAAGCGCTGTTCGCGGCCTAATCTCATTTCGGCACAATCTGAATCGAAAGTAAAAATTATCCCGAAAAATGCCGATAGACTTAGATATGGCTAAGAAAGAATTTGTGAGAGGAGATGAGCGGCTAGCTGGCTGGCCTATGGTGGCTTTGGTAATCACCAGTGCGCTTGTTTTTACTTATCTTTTTTATCAGTTTTCGCATCGTAAACGACCGTTGGAACAAGCGACGGCTTCTAGTAAATCCCCCGCCAGCGTTAATCGTTATTTAAAAGAGGCCTATTTTAAAAAGATGATCGAAGAACAACGGATCGATAATGAAATTACCCGTAAGGAAGCTAAACAGGGATTACCTGATGTCGCTCATCCTGTTCCTCAAGATGATGTTGGTCCAATGCTTGATCTTGAGCAGGAACTTACTCATCGTTATCAACAGCCAGAACAAGATTACGACATTCTCACTCCCGACGATAAAGTTCAGTACGATCTAAAGATGCAACAAGATGCCCACCGTAACAATGAAAAGATGCGCGAAGAATTTATTCGTCAGTTAAAAGAAAATGCCAAAAAAGATGGTTTCAATATTAAGATCGACAAAGATCTAAACATGCAAGTCGTCGAGCCGCCCGGCCGCTGACGGTTCTAATAACTTGCGATCCAGAAAACTAAAGTAACCCGCTTTACCAATAATGATATGATCGATGAGGGCAATACCCAAAACCCGCGAAACATCCTTTAAATTTTTGGTGACGTCGATGTCCTCAGGTGAAGGTAAAGGGCTTGAGAAGGGATGATTGTGAGCAACAATAAATCCCGACGCATGATTTACAATAGCAAAACGAAAGACATCACGGGGGTGAAATAAGCAGGCGTCGCTCGTTCCTCTAAAGATCTTTTCCGTTTTTAACAATTCTTTACTGCTAGCCAATGCCATGGCCCATACTTCTTCAACGTAAGGGTCAAAGAGAGGTCGTAAGATTTGGCTGGCCCTGAGACTAGATAAAATGAATTCCGCCATGCCTTTGGGGCATGCAATTACCCCTACCAGCGAAAAGCTGGGTGTTCTCAAATAATTGCCATCTCATTCCGCGCCCCGGAAGGCCTTGCAGACGTTAGGAAAACCATGGCATTATTGTAACTCAGCGATTCACATTTTTTAGGAGTAAAATCTATGAAAAGGTTAGCATTGTATTTTTCTGGTCTGGGAGCACTTACACTTTTAACAACCTCTTGCGGTCCGCAAGCTTTCACCAAAGGCAATTATGATAAGAACGTTGAATCAGAAAACCTGCTTGATGATCAGTGGTCCGAAACGGATATGCAAAAAGTCGTTAAAGACTTAGTTGATAGCCTCACCAACAGTCGCGCCATTGTTGCGGCAAAGAAACCGCCGGTAGTGATGGTGACTAATCTACAAAATAAAACCAGTGAACATATCGACACACAATCGGTTATGG
>CAYPZY010000486.1:0-2341 GCA_964415155.1 uncultured Bdellovibrionales bacterium | reverse complement strand
AGGAGGATGCGCTCGCGGCCGGCCTGCGGGCATCGGGCCGCTACGGTCCCTACGTGCAATTGGGTGACAATGATAATGAAAAAGGAAAATTAAAGCGCATGTCGATTCCGCCAACGATGGATCCAGCCAAAGTTGCGATGGAACAAGCACTATTCTTGCTTTCACTACCTAAAAAATTAGGCATTCATCCCGCAACGAAAAAAGACATCAAAGTTGGTATTGGAAGATTTGGTCCTTATGTGGTTTGCGATGGCGATTATCGCTCTGTTCCCAAAGCTGAAAATTTAACCGATGTGACGCTCAAAAGGGCATTGGAACTTTTTGCTCAAGAAAAGCGTGGTAGAGGAAAATCCAAAACACTAAAGGATTTAGGAAAGCATCCTGAAACTGGTGACGATGTTCAAATATTAGAGGGGAAATACGGCCCCTATGTTAAGTGTGGAAAAGTGAACGTTTCATTGGGGCAAGACGAAGATCCAGGCAAAGTAACAATAAGTCGAGCTGTCGAGCTTTTGGCGACCAAGTTGGGAAATAAAAAGAAGCCGAAAAAAGACGCACAGGTCGCAGCTGAGACTAATGGCAAAACCAAAACTAAGGGTGCTAAAAAAACCGCAAAGGTTGCTAAACCTAAGCCCGAAACAGATGTTCCAGTCGACAAGCTTAAGAGTAAACGGCGAAGTGTGTCAGCGCAAAGTGCTATTAAAGCAAAGAGCTAATATTCTCTTAATGTTATCTATTTTATCCGATACGAATATAGTGTATTAACTATTCTAGATTTATTCACTCACAGAGAGGACTTCAACGTGGATCTTAAATTATTTTTGGCACGGTTCGTAGTGAGCTTTTTGAGCCTTGGTTTTTCGTTAACGTCGTTTGCAACGGCTTTTGACTGCCGAGTGGTTTTTCCCATTCAGTTACAGTTTCTTACCCATCACATTAATTACAAAGGTGTAAAAAACGTTTTAACGGAACAGGCCTACAATCAGTTGGAGCAACGAACTAAAGACCAATACATAAAAACGTTGGATCGTTCGAAACTTTATCTGCTTGAGTCGGATGTTAAGGATATCGAAAAAAAGCTGACTGGTTCTTTGCAAAAAGTTCGCGAGGAAAAATGCGACTTTCTTTTTGAAATTGATGAAGTGCTCGGTCGTCGGGTAAAAGAACGCACAGAATTTGCAAAAAAATATCTAAGTGCAAAGGATTTTAAGTTCGATGCCAAAACGGAATTAGTTTTAGATCCTGATAAGAGAAAGTTCGCGAAGAATTTAAATGAGCTTAATGAATTTCATAAAAAGTATTTACAATTTCAGATCGCTACTTATTTGCAAACAGGCTTAAAGCTTGATGAGGCGAAAGCTAATACGATTAAACGTTATGAAAGATCCAGTAAGCGTTACGAAAAACCCGGTAAAAACAAAAAAGCGGGTGAGTTTAAAGAATTTGAAATTACTGAGGTTGATAAGGCCAACGAAATCTATGATCAATTCTTAAATGCATTCGCTCGATCCTTTGATCCGCATTCAAATTACCTCTCACAAGACACTCTTGAAGACTTTGAGATCCAAATGCAACTTTCACTCGAAGGTATTGGCGCCACTCTTAGTTTTCAGGACGGATTTACCGTCATTGAACAGTTGATTCCTGGTGGTGCGGCGGCGCTATCTGGGAAGCTACAACCTAAAGATAAGATCATCGCCGTTGGCCAAGGTGAAAGTGGCGGTTTGGAGAATGTGGTTGAAGTTGATTTGCGTGATGTCGTAAAGAAAATTCGCGGTAAAAAGGGAACTAAAGTAAAGCTGGTAGTTTTGCGCAAAACCGGTACAGAGCAAAAGCGTTTTGAAGTTGTTCTTGCTCGCGATAAAATCAATTTGGAAGACGAAGCTGCTTCTATCACTTATCTTGATAAAGAAATTGGTAGCGCCAAAAAGAAAATTGGTTTGTTAAATTTGCCTTCTTTTTATAGCGGTCCTACGCAAGATAGTCGCCTGGGCGAAGTTCGCTCTAGTGCTGGCGATATGAAAAAGCTTTTGAAGGAAGCAAAACAAAATAAAGTGGATGCATTGGTTTTGGATCTCTCAACAAACGGTGGTGGCTCGCTTGAAGACGCTGTTAATATTGCCGGCTTGTTTTTTAAAAAAGGTGCCGTCGTTAAAGAAACTGGTCCTGACGGCCCAAAAATCCGCTCCGATGATGATCCACAAGTAGACTGGAACGGTCCCCTTGTTGTTCTCACGAGCCGTATCAGCGCCAGTGCCTCTGAGATTGTGGCGGGAACACTTAAAGATTATTCACGAGCAATCATTGTTGGAGGAGACCATACTTTTGGTAAAGGTACGAT
>CAYPZY010000485.1:0-2341 GCA_964415155.1 uncultured Bdellovibrionales bacterium | reverse complement strand
TCAGTTGTGAATCCTGGAAGTGGACCGCTAGTTTTAACAACGGCTGGTGCAGTTGTAGGAGCAAAGTTAGCAGCGCCATCGTAAGATACTTGGTAAGCAAATTGTTCACCAGCTACAGTCGCATGCTTTAAATTACCATTGTTAAGAGAAGAAACAGAAACTGTATAACCAGCTGGGCTGTTTGACTGCTCAGTAACACTTGCGATTGATGTTGCGCTTTCACCGCCAGAGATATTTAAGGCAGTAGCCGCTACGGTTGGAGCAACTTCAATATTACACACTGGTGCAACAACACCGGAGATAACTAGTTCTGCTGT
This sequence comes from uncultured Bdellovibrionales bacterium, assembly GCA_964415155.1. Taxonomy (GTDB): domain Bacteria; phylum Bdellovibrionota; class Bdellovibrionia; order Bdellovibrionales; family SG-bin7; genus CAYPZY01. The sequence goes on along the minus strand of CAYPZY010000485.1, from coordinate 2,024 downwards.
ATCAGAACAAGTCTCCTGAGTACCGCCGTCATTACATAGACGAACGATTTTTACTTTCGCCATTGCTGGCGCAGAAATTAGGGCTGCAAGAACAGCAACTAATAATGAATTTTTCATTTGTTCCCCTTTCGAGTGGACACCATTGTCCACAATATGAATGAAAAAAGTAGAAAAAGATTTTTTCCCAATGGCGTTGTTGTACTTTTATGAAACGTTACGGTCAAAAATTATATTGGTGGTTGAACCGATTACAAATCGCTATTACTTTTTTTCAATGCGATTTTTTATCAATAACTTGATGAATAGCGACATCGCTTTTTAGATTTTGTCGTCAATTTTTACAATGAAATTCACTTCGACACTTCACCAAAATTTAACTCAACGCACTTTGATTTCACAGGGCACGCTCATTGCATTTTTAATGAGATCTGGACCTACAACTTTGAATAGGAGAATGTGAGAACGTGAAAATGCAACTGCGAGTTTTAACCACTGTCTCACTAGGGGCCATGTTTTTCCTTCTTGCCTGCGAGGGAAACAATAGCGAGCCCGTATCTAATTCATCTCCATTTGAAACAAATAAATTACAATTAGATCTCTCTACAATGATTTCTACGAGCCAAATTTTCGCGAAAGCCAATTCCTCATTATTTGCCAAAATGAATAAGCCAAGCTCAGAAGAAACTAACTACAACTTCGACGAAATCAAACTACCTAAAGGTTTGCCACTTCTTTTTGTAATGAATAATAATTGCGAGCGCAGCAGCGAATTTGAGATTCAAGGCGATGAAAGAGTATTAAGCCATGAACAAACTCACCTTGTCACTGTTGGAGAGTCCACTACCGCGGCAGAGCTTGCGAAAAAAATTCAAACAGACCCGTGTGTGATCGGTGTTGCAAACGATATTCCTATTGAACTTCTAGCGATGCCAAATGATCCCAGTTTCTCTTCGCAAAAACAATTAACTTCGATACAAGCTGCAGCCGCATACGATACCTTTTACAATTCTACGAGTGGAATAAAATCACAGATTGTCATGGCTGTAATAGATACAGGCATTGATTACACTCACCCTGATTTGGCAGCGAATATGTGGAGAGACAGCCAAGGTCGCTATGGTTATGATTTCTATAATAACGATGCCGACCCAATGGACGATAACTCTCACGGAACTCACGTCGCTGGCCTTATGGGAGCAGTCTTTAATAACAGCGTCGGTGTCGCTGGCGTCATGGGTGGCGGCGCAAAACTGATGGCCGTAAAAGTTATGTCGAATGCTGGTGCCGGCACATCTACCGCGGTCATTAATGGAATTAGCTACGCCATTCAAAATGGTGCGAAAGTAATAAATCTAAGTGTTGGCGGTTTTGGTCGCTCAGCCGCGTGGGAACAAGTTTTAGGAAAGGCCCTTAACGCAGGTATCGTGGTCGTCGCCGCTGCTGGAAATAATGGTTCCGACATCACAAATTCTTTTTACACTCCTGCATCTTATGCTCAACAATTCGCTGGAATGATATCGGTCGGTTCTTACGATGCAACAACAAAAGGACGATCGATCTTTTCTAATTATAGTCCCTTATTTATAAAAATCGGTGCACCTGGCTCTAACGGAATTCTTTCGACCCTTCCCCGCGGCGCTTATGGCACCAAACAGGGAACCTCCATGGCATCACCCGTGGTTGCCGGTAGCATCGGTTTAACAATGGCACTGATACAAAGTCGCGGTTACGCTATTCCCTCAGCAGCTACCATCGAAAATTTATTTTTGAATTCTGCGCCTTCTCACCCCGCGCTGTTGACATCATTTAAAAATGGCAAGATGACCGATCTCGTTAGCTTAGCAAACGCAGTCAACGAACACTACCCCGGTCGAAACTTACCGGCGCCAGTTCCAACGCCAATACCAGTTCCGCCACCCACACCCACACCCACACCTACACCTACACCTCTTCCTGCTCCTGCTCCTGCTCCCACTCCGACGCCTTTGCCACCTAACGCAACTTCATTTACTCTTGTGCGCTCT
>CAYPZY010000484.1:0-2342 GCA_964415155.1 uncultured Bdellovibrionales bacterium | reverse complement strand
GCAAGTGTCTTCAGTCTCTTCTTGTCCGGAATTTCGCTTTGCATAGTGTCTCCTTTGGAATCTAACGATCAAGCTCACCGGCGGCAATGGAGCGCAGCGGAATTGCCGTCCGGTGCAGCGCCTTGTTAGCAATTTTTTCGAGGTAAGTTTGCATGAGTGAAGCGATTAGTCCCCTACAATCATTTTGTAAAAATTAAACTTTTCACCAACTACTGCTGATCCCTCGTGTGACAAATGTCCTGAATCTCGAAAGATAAAATCATTATCAAAATGCGTTATACAACGGGAATCTTCGCAAATAAGGTCAGAAAGAAAAACCACAGAATGATTTTTCTTTATTGTTTTTAAAAATTTATATGTAAGTGAGCGGTCTTGCGAAATCTCCCCTGCTTCGAAATTGCAATTATCTAGACTCATACCTAGCCATTCTGCCTTTGCTAAACATCTCCCAAGGTCAATGCCATTTGCTGGTGGCGGTGAAAACACTATGGGCGTTATTCCTAGTTGCTGTAATTCGTTAAGCGTTCTCTCAAACTCATTGGAGGCGAACTCTGTATCCGCATAAATGAGTTCGCCACTGCGTGATAGCAACTGATTATTTGTTGATAAATATTGACTAAAAGGTGATGAAAGAACAGCATATTTTACTGTCTTATTCCCTTTTAACCATGTGCGGACTTTTGCGGTAAATTCAAGACAACTTTTCGCCCAGCTTACCGGATATTTTGGTTCCATAACCGGTGCAACGTCAAAAAATGGGCCACAGACAGATTTTGTCATCTGAATGATTTTCGCGTCAGGTTTTGAAGCTAAGATTCCCTGCACTAGATGCATTGCAAATGAATCACCCCATATCAGTATCTCAGGTTTATCATCCGTTCTGCAATCAGGTGACAAAGTAAACTCACCTTCGCAGGTTTCGCTCAAACCATGATTTACTTTCAGTTTATTCTCTATTGCCTGGGCAGAAAATACGCTATTTGTATTACGACTATAGAAACCATCTGTCAAATGCACGGCAAGCCCAACTGCAATAAATACTACTGGACCAATTATCGAATATAAAAAGATTTGCTTTCTGCTGAATGTGCCCTTTGTTCTGAATGGTTTCTCAACATATCGCCAACTAAGATAGGCAAGCGGAATTGAAAGTATTGCCAGAATTGCATAGGTCAATTCGCTTGGCTCAGCAAGTGATTCATGTCTTGCAAACGTGAGCAAAGGTTGATGCCATAAATATGCGCTGTAACTGATTAACCCTACTGCGACAATCGGCTTTATACTCAACAAACGACCAACGATTGTTTGAGATGATGAAAAAATAATTATAAGCCCGGCGCCAATCGTAGGAACTAAAGCATAAAGGCTCGGAAATGGTATTCTTTCATTGAATGCAAAGACGGCATATCCAATCAGCAATATACCTAACAAACCAAGCATCTCATCAACTAACTTATGAGAAAGTAATGTTCGAATGGTTTGTTTTCTATATAAAAAATAAAAGGCAATACTAGCGCCAATAGCAAGCTCCCATCCTCTTGTTGGTAAAAGATAAAATGTTGCCGAAGGCTTATGGTATGCCCCCCATTGCGCTGTAGCCAAACTAATTCCTGCCAAAAGCATAAATGAGGCGAGAATCCAACGCTTTCTAAAACGCCACATTAACATCAGGAAGAGAGGAAAAAGAACATAGTACTGCTCTTCAACTGCGAGGCTCCATGTGTGCAGTAAAGGCTTCATCTTACTGGCAGCATCCCAGTAGCCTGACTCACGCCAAAACAGAATGTTCGAGGAGAAGGTTGAAACGGCTACCAAGCTCTGCGAAAAGTCCTTCATGTCACTTGGCAACATCCAGAACCACGCAAAAGGAAGTGAAGTCAACATAACGAGAAAAAGCGCAGGCAAAATGCGTCTCGCACGTCTTTCGTAGAAGTTGACGAGAGAAAACGTTCCCTGTTCCATTTCCGAGAGGATAATCGTTGTAATCAGGTATCCACTGATAACGAAAAAAACATCTACGCCAATAAAACCACCACTAAATGTCGATAATCCTGCATGAAATAGTATAACTGGAATTACAGCGACGGCTCTCAAGCCGTCAATTTCTGGACGGTACTGCACGTGGTTCCCTCTTATTGCTAACTTTGTATTAGACGACCTAACGGTCGGAAAAAGATGCAGCAGGCGCTGCCTAATCGGGGAAGCTAGACTACAAGCCACTGATCTGCAAGTACGCCCCGCGAGTTGAGGTAACCTAATGACAAATGCAAACGCAGCAGCCGCTCCGGCTCCGCGGCTGCTCGATCAGGTGCGGGCAAAGATCCGACTCAAGCACTACAGCA
>CAYPZY010000483.1:0-2353 GCA_964415155.1 uncultured Bdellovibrionales bacterium | reverse complement strand
TATTTGAAACAAGCGCATCAACTGAGGTCCCAACGGCATCATAATCATAAAATCGACGATATGGCTAAAATTGATGGCTGCTAGAATCGCCAGCAAGAACTTTTCATGTCTTGTGAACATAGTCCTCATTGTAGACAAGTTTTGTGCCTGTGGCTTGCGAGAAGCCAAAATATCAGGGAAGGTTAGATGAAAGTCGTGCTTTCGATTCGTTGACCTCAAAATCAGTCTAGGTTAAAGAAAAGTGATGCAAGATACGAATTCATCACTAGAGGCTCCTTCATTGGGAAAAACCGCACAGATGTTACCTCGCGTTTGCGCTTCTATTGTGCTGGCGTTAGCTGGCCATTACGTTTTTATCTGGTTGTTCAGGGCTGATTTGAAAGGTTATGCGGCCGTTTCCATGAAGCCAAATATGGCATTATCTTTGTGTTTACTTGCTATTGCTCTTTTACTTTTGCCCTCGGTTAGCGAAAGCAGTTTACTTAAGAATCGTTTAGCAAAAGGTGTAGCCGCCGTTGCGACACTCATTGGTGGCTTAACTTTTTTTCAATATATTTTTGATCTTGATTTTCATATTGATCAACTGTGGGCTAACGATTTTCTAAATGAAGAAAGTAAACGGTTTCCTGGAAGGATGGCACCTACTGCCGCCATTTCCTTGTTCTGCACGGGGTTAAGTATTTTGCTGATCGACGCGAAAGAAAGGACCTTTCAGAATTTCATTTCGGCCTGTGCTTTAGTTGTTTCTACGATCCTCAGTCTCTTTGCCATCATCGGCTATTTGTATGGGGAAAAAGTCTTTTATCAGTTTGGAGACTACATTCGAATTTCCTCACAAACTGCTTTTTGCTTATTCCTTTTGGCCTTGGGAATATTATACGTTAAAACAAGTGGCGGCCCTATTCCTACCTTGAAGAGTACAGGATTGGGTGGGGTTTTAGCGCGCCGGCTATTGCCTGTTTCGATCTTGCTACCGACTTTTTTAGGCTGGTCGGTTCTTGAAGGTGAGTACCATAGTCTCTATGGCGGCGGTCGCGGTACCGCTTTATTGGTTGTAAGTCTCATTGTTATTCTTGCTTCCGTTGTTTTATTTTCTTCTAAACGTTTGGATGATCTTTATTCCGCTCGCGAAACAAGCCGGCGCAATTTGGCCAAAGCCTTAAAGGCCCGCGATGAATTTTTTTCTATCGCTTCGCATGAACTGAACACTCCTCTTGCCTCGTTAAAATTATATTTGCAGATGCACAAGAAAAAAAGTGCTTTGCAAGGTCCAATGTCAGTCGAGCAGACCAATAAAACAATAGACATGGCACTGAAACAAGTTGATCTTTTAAGAGACCTTGTCGATGACTTTCTCGATATTTCACGCATTCGTACTGGTAATTTTAGCATTGATATTGAAGCAATGAATCTCAATGACCTTATTCAGGAAGTAACGACACGTATCTCACCGCAAGTTGCAGCGGCTGGAGCTACGATCAAGAGTGAAATCAATGGTATTATTGTAGGAAATTGGGATCAGTCCCGAATTGACCAGGTGTTGGTCAACTTTATTTCCAATGCTTTAAAATATGCACCTCGAAGTCCTATTCATATTTTCGCGAGCGTAGAAAATGAACGCGCGGTTCTCGTTGTTCAAGATTTCGGGCCAGGAATGGATAGTAACAAACAAAAAAGAATTTTTGGGCGATTTGAACGAGGAGATACTTCTATCGCAGGACTTGGCTTAGGACTTTTCATTGTCAAGCGGATTGTCGATGCCCATAATGGCGAAGTCAGAGTAGATAGTGAAGTCAACGTCGGAACAAAATTTACCGTGACCTTGCCTCTTGATCCCTTTCCCAAAAAAACAAAAAATCACTCAGCAACTGTATAAAAAAACGCAGCCTTTTTAGAGCTGCGTTTTTACAATTAGCTGTCTAACAAAATTTTATCTGTACTGACAGTAATTTGGCGGAATGTAACAACCCATTTGTTCATAGTTGTCACCGCCGCAATTATAAAGTGCGCCATAGGCAGCTTCGTCCATGTTAGGACCGATAGCTGTAAATGACTGCATTGCCGAGTTGAAAGCAGTACATTGCCAGTATCCAGCTGGAACATCATACCACCATGTCCACGCTGGCCATACGATTCCGGGGCGAACCCACACAGGGTAATAAGTACGATTCCAATGCCAGCCGGAGCGCCAGCCTCTATGAGGAACCCAACGACCTCCGCCATCACGGTGTCCACCAGCGCGACCCCAACCATTGTGACGAATGCCGCCACCAGATCTATGCTCGCCACCACGGCCCCAACCACCAGGACGATGACCACCACTTCGGCCAGGATCCGCAGGAAGAGCAGGGTG
>CAYPZY010000482.1:0-2358 GCA_964415155.1 uncultured Bdellovibrionales bacterium | reverse complement strand
TATTTTCAAATTTTTGTTATTCCAACGAACTTCCAAAATCCGTAGCTTGTGGGGTTACGGATGGTAGAAATAATGTTATTCAGGGCCTTTTTGAAGAACAAACTGTGAGTAGAGACCGATCATTCGTCGTTGAAAAATCAAACAAAAAAATTTATTACTTGCTCGTTGTACATCCAAAGCTCGAAAATTCGACGGCAATTCGATATATAACCTTTCTAATCAAAGATCTAGTTACCGGCCAGATCGCTACCACTACATTTGATGAAAATATTTCTGAGAATGAAATTCTACCATTTTTGATCAATAAAAATCTTACGTTGGAAATTCGAAACTCAAAAGGTGGACTAATAGGCGACCCTGAAGTTGGATCGATTAAAGTCGTATGTATATTTAACTAACTTTTCGACGTTGTATGCTTTTGTCCCGCTTTTTTGTTAATCGGACTTTTGACGCGAGCATTTAGTGGATGATTTAATTCCAATATTGCGTCAAAGGAGTGAATCGATATGGAGCAGAACCAGGATAGACAACGTCGGCATTTTTCGCCAGACCAGAAATTCAAAATCATCAAAGAGCAAATGACTTCGAAGTCTTCAGTCTCCGAGATTTGCAAGAAGTACGACATCAGTCCGACGGCATTTTATAAATGGCAGGAGAAGTTTTTAAAGGGAGCTTTGGAAAACTTCAAAAAATCTGAAGATGGTCCCACGAAAGCAGAGCTTCGAAAAATCGAAGAGCAAGAAAAAAAGATCCAAAGGCAGCAAGCCATTATTGCGGATATTGCCAGCGAAAATATTGAACTAAAAAAAAGTCTTGGGGAGCGTGGCCTTTTATAGAGCTGCCAAGACATTTGCGAGCTGAAGTTGCAGCAGATATTACAAGGCTTCAGCTTCGCACAGATCTTAAATTGGAAAAGATTTTGAAAATGTTCGGGATTAAGAAGTCCACTTTTTACGACTGGCAAAATGTTTTGGAGGAGCCTGTTGGCAAAAAGGCTCCAATAAGTGCTGTCTCTGTCAGGCCCGATGAAGTGGCAGCAGTTCTGGCTTACCGGGAACTTCACCCTGACATCGGTTATCGTAAGTTCACATGGCAAATGGTCGACGGCAATGTAGCCTTTTTGTCAGAGAGCAAAGTGTACGACATTTTGTCTGAGAATAATCGGCTGCAAGGCTGGAACCGCATCGACAATGGCAACACTGAAAAAGAGTACCGCCACAAGCCCAAGTACGTTCATTACCACTGGCACACCGATATCGCTTACGTCAAAGTTGGTGGAATTTTTTATTTTTTGATCATGATGCTTGATGGATACTCAAGATATTTGCTGGACTGGGAGCTGATGACTGACATGCTGGGAGGTTCAGTTGAAAACTTCGTCCAGCGCGTGAAAGACAAGTACCCCCATGCAAAGCCACGGCTAATCAACGACAATGGAAGTCAGTTTATCAGTCACGATTTTAAGCGGCTTTTACAAAAACTGGAGATTCAGCAAATTTTTACGCGCAGAAACCACCCGCAAACGAATGGGAAAATTGAACGTATGAATGGTTCAGTTAAGCAAGAAGCTCTTCGCCCTGGCCAGCCTAGCGACTTTCAAGAGGCATGGGAGATATTGAACAAATACAGTTACGAGTACAATCACCAGCGCCTGCATGCTGGGATCAACTTTTTACGTCCAGCTGATATGTTTTTTGGCCGTGGAAACTTAGTTTTAAATGAACGTCGTGACAAAATTGAAAATGCTAGAGCCAATCGGAAATCAAAAAACTTGGAAGAAAAATTGAAAACTCTACACTAAATTATTGCGTCAAACTTCCGAAAAGAAAAAAGCTAGACACTTTAGTAAAATTGAGGTACTTCTTGCGCTCTCCTATGTAAGGAGGTATTCATTTTATCTTTTTTAAAAGATAAAATTTACTCTGAAGAGGAAAAATTTATGAAAACATTGTTATTGACAGCTATAGTTGCTTTTTATTCCGCGACTGCTTTAGCCGATAAGCCTTTAATGAAAACTGCGAAAATTGCAAAAATTTTGGTTAACAATCCAGGTCTCGTTAAAAAACTTAATAAAAACAATACTGACACTTTAGATGATATTAAAGCTGAAGCGATAAAACAGGGGGTCACAAAATATATTTTGTCGTTTAGACGATCGTGTTATTGTCAGCCAATGGTATCAAAAGTAACGATTACAGAAGATCTCACCACCACCTACAGGGATGGCGCGCCGGAATATTCTTATTCTATTGAAATCTTACGGCCTGCTGATTAACAAAGTTTTTTATATTTCTGGGGCGAGTGAGCCGTAAGCGTCTTAAAGCAATTTACGGCTTTGACCCAAAATAACTTGGTTTA
>CAYPZY010000481.1:0-2374 GCA_964415155.1 uncultured Bdellovibrionales bacterium | reverse complement strand
TTTACTCTCAGCAACGGCTTTACTTTTGTGGAATATTATTTAAGTCGCGGTCTTAAGGTCGATGATTTTGCTCCCAATCTGTCGTTCTTTTTTAGTAACGGAATGGATGCTGAATATACTGTGCTCGGTCGTGTCGCTCGCCGTATCTGGGCGATTGCGATGCGCGATCTTTATCAAGGGAACGAACGTTCACAAAAGTTAAAGTATCATATTCAAACGAGTGGTCGTTCTCTGCATGCGCAAGAAATCGACTTCAACGATATCCGTACAACTCTTCAAGCTTTGATTGCTATTTTTGATAATTGTAATTCTCTTCATACTAATGCTTATGATGAAGCCATTACGACTCCCACCGAAGAATCGGTTCGCCGAGCTATGGCCATCCAAATGATTATCAATCGTGAATTTGGTTGGGCCATGAATGAAAACCCGTTGCAGGGCAGTTACTTTATTGAAGAACTTACCAATATGGTTGAAGAAGCAGTGCTCGAAGAGTTTTTGCGCATCAATGAGCGCGGTGGAGTACTCGGTTCGATGGAGACGCAATATCAGCGCTCAAAAATTCAAGAAGAATCACTTTACTATGAAACTTTAAAACATAGTGGTGAACTGCCCATTGTTGGCGTCAATACCTTTATTGATCCTAAAAAGCTTGCTGACGATTATGAGCCGCCACGTATTCCCATGGCGCGTGCGTCAGTCGAAGAAAAGCAAACGCAGCTGAAAAATCTTGGCGCGTTCAAATCGGCGCATAAATCGGAAGCAGAAAATGAAATTGAAAAATTAAAATCTGCTGCACTCGCCGGTGAGAATATTTTTGAAGCCTTAATGTCAGCAGCTCGCCATTGTTCGCTCTATCAGATGACACAAGCGTTGTATGAAATTGGTGGGCAGTATCGTCGGAATATTTAGGTTAAGTAGCGCAGGGATATTTCCCAAAGGCTATTCTTATTTTCAAAAGTGAGTTCACCTTGGGCGCCCAAGGTGAGTCACTGCCGCTGCGCAAGTAAAAGCGTAATACCCGAAGCCACGCGCCAAAACGAAAACCAAAAACCAAAACCAAAACCGCAAAACGGCAATGCTAAACTTACTTCTTCAACTCCATTTTCGCGATGGTTTGCAATTGCATGTTGGTAGTGCCTTCATAGATTTGGCCGATTTTAGCATCGCGATAAAATTTTTCGACCGGGTATTCGACAACAAAACCGTTACCGCCAAATAGGTCGACCGCCATTGAACAAACTTTCTCAGCAGTACGTGAAGAAAAAAGTTTAGCCATTGCCGCGGCTTGAATGTAGTCGCCTTTAGCGTCTTTCAAACGAGCAGCATTGTAAACCATCAGACGGGCAGCTTCGAGCATAGTGCGCATCTCTGAAATCTGAAATTGGACACCTTGAAAACTTGAAAGTGATTGCCCGAACTGTTCACGCGTTTGCACATATTCGCGAGCGGCCTCGTAAGCGCCAGTGGCGATGCCGACCATTTGCGCGCCAATGCCAATTCGACCCTCATTGAGTGTTTCAATGGCGATTTTGTAACCTTTGCCAACTTCGCCAAGAACATTTTCTTTTGGAACTTCGCAGTTTTCGAAAACCAACTCGCATGTTGAGCTGGCGCGAATTCCCAGCTTGCTTTCTTTTTTTCCAACGGAAAAGCCTTTGAAATCTTTTTCCACCAAAAAGGCAGTGATGCCCTTGTAACCTTTTGCTGGATCCAAATTGGCGAAAACGATAAAGAGGCTCGCTTCGTTACCGTTGGTAATCCAAAGTTTATTGCCATTAAGAACATAGCGGTCACCTTTATCCTGAGCGCGAAGTTTTAAACCGAACGCATCGGAACCACTTGAGCTTTCAGAGAGAGCGTAGGCGCCAACCCATTCGGAAGCCAAGCGCGGTAGGTATTTTTTTTTCTGATCAGCATTAGCCCATTTTAGCAATGCATTGGTGACTAAGGTGTTTTGCACATCAACCAACACGCTAACGGAACCGTCGACACGACCTAATTCCTCAACAGCTAAGCAAGCCATAGTAAAAGTGCTGTTGGCGCCGCCAAACTCTTCGGGAGTTTCGATGCCCATAAGACCCATTTCGAATAGCTTTTTGATCAATGCCGGTTCCATTTTTTGTTCATGGTCCATGCGGCTCACCAGGGGCTTGATTTCAGCTTGGGCGAATGATCTAACGGCTTCCGAAAAGTCCATTTCTTCTTGAGAAAATTGTGTGAGTGCTGGATGAGGCATTTGCGTAAACTCCTTTTGTTACCTTTATACTTCAATCAAAGCGAAACTATATCGTCAATATCAATAAAAGTTAAAATTGATTTCAAACAATTTGGACTTTTACCTCCTTCTGTACCGCGAATTAAATCTCCCAGC
>CAYPZY010000480.1:0-2375 GCA_964415155.1 uncultured Bdellovibrionales bacterium | reverse complement strand
GCGTTTACCTCTTGTAGATACTCAGAAGAAACCGTGTCGACCAGATCGTTGGCAATGTTCACGTCACTAACTATCGACGTTAACTCCGTCGTAGTCGTTGTGACTTCCTCTGGCACCTCGAAACGGAAAAGTTCCCCAGCAAGATGTTGATGACTATTACCTTCAGTTACGAGGATGCAAAAACGCTCGAAACAGTTACCGCGAAACTTCTCGCTGTCAGCCATGGTTTTGAATTCAACAATGTGGAGCCTTTGCTTCGGACTCAATTTTACACGAAATGATTGTAAAGCCCCCTCAACAGGCGCTCGTGTTGCCACCAATTGTGCAGTCGGTGTTGCCAGACGCAAGTGAAACTTACTCACAGTATTTTTGGGAACGAGAGAAACGTAAACTTCCCGCTCCAATGAAATAGCACTCACGCCCATGAACGACAATAACACTAATAAAACGATAGATATTTGCTTTTGATGTTTCATCCCTCTAGCCTATTCCAAAAGCTAAAGAAAAGTATAGGATTTTCTTTTTTAACGGTGTAGCATAATTGAAAATTTACCAATGATAAAATGCGTTGTTTGGTTTCTAATTTCATTTTTTTCTTGGTCGCCTGCTAAAGCCGCGATCCATGCTTCCATTGGCGTTTTTCCTGATATCAGAACCTTTAAAAAGACGGCAGAGACTTCTGCCACCCAAGTTTCTGCCGATATTTATTTAGGATATGTTTTCCCGAGTCAATGGACTCTAGGGGTATTGTTCGGTTCGCATTCAGAGCAAACAACTCAAACAGGCTTTTCCAATCCAACTGACAACCAAACAATCGCTCGGCAACGCAGCTCCTACGGTATTTCCTTTGGTTATGATTTTGAAACTTTTTACACACGCATGACGGGAATGGTTTTTTCAGAATGGCATGACAACTTTGGCGGCGTTGAAACAATTTATAAGCGCGCTACAGGTTTGCAACTCGACATCGGTATTCGCATCAGCCTTGGGTCGAGCGTCTATTTTGCGCCCCAGCTCACCTATCAGAACTTCATTTACACCCAATCGTACGCGCAAGGATCCAATTCAGACTTGAATCCTGTCATGAGTGACTCTGGTCTCAGTCCTTACCTTGTTCTTGGACTCGTGCTCTGATTTTTCAACGCCGATGATAGTTAATGGTAATGCATATCGGCGTTCTTTTTGTCCTGGCATTTAGTTTGGCTTGCTCTCCCGTTCACGAACAAACAGATTTGTCCTCGTTTAGTTGCCTCACCAACAGTGACCCTGTTCAACCCACCAAACCGCTTCCCCATTTTAAGAAATGGAACTTTGGAAATTCAAACCCGTTGCCTTTTACGTCATACTTAGGCACTTCGTTTAAAATTTCGAAAGCCACTAGACTAGTAAAAATCGTCAATAAAAAATGTGCTCGACTTCCCTATTCACAGGCGACTTCTTACGTCACTCCATCTGACATGAGTTCGGAGATACTTATTTCTGAGTTGCAAAATGATGAGTGCATTGAATCTCTTTCGCAGGATGTGGCGATGAACGTTCACACTAGCGATCCACTCTTTGCGGATCAAACGCACCTGACCACCATTGCAGCTCCCGATGCTTATAGTTTTCTAATGGGCGCCAGTGGGCCGTCGCAAACAGTAGTTGTCGCAGTCATTGACTCGGGGGTTGATCTTGATCACGCCGATCTCAGTGCCAACGTTTGGACAAACACTCATGAAATTGCCGCCAACGGTATTGATGATGATGGCAATGGCTTTGTTGATGATGTCAACGGATGGAACTTTGTCGCGAACACCAATAATCCGCGGCCACAAACCTGGCCTTCTCCCGACACAGGTGGAGAATCTCATGGGACACATGTTGCAGGTCTTATCGGCGCCAGAGCCAATAACAATGTCGGCGGCACAGGCGTTATGGGGATAAATATAAAAATAATGGCACTCAATGTTTTTGGCAACACGAGCACAGCTTCGATTGCAAATGTCATCAATGCGATCAACTACGCTGTTCATAACGGTGCAAATATCATCAATTTAAGTTTAGGTGGCTATGGTAGTTCGCAGCCACTTCAACAAGCTCTCGAAGAAGCCACTGCCAAAGGTGTCGTGGTTTTTTCATCGGCAGGAAATGAAGGAGCCCTTCTTACCGACAGTAAATTTATTATCCCTGCTTCTTATGGAGTTTCAATTGGTGGAATGCTTTCCGTCGCCTCTACCAACGACGCAGACGGTGAGCTGAGCTCCTTTTCTAATTTCAGCAACCGCTATGTTGAAATCGCCGCACCGGGCTCCAACAGTTCTGTCGGCGGCCTTAAATCCACACTTCCTGGCAACGCTTACGGTTATCGCCAAGGCACCTCAATGTCCTCTCCC
>CAYPZY010000479.1:0-2377 GCA_964415155.1 uncultured Bdellovibrionales bacterium | reverse complement strand
CAATCTTTATCAGAACGGCTACCAAGGTTTGATTTACCTGCCGTTTCGCTCGGCGATTGCTGTCTCGATCGCGGCATCGATTTATTCCTCTATCGGTCGAAAAATTTTAAGAACAGGACCGCGCGCCCTCGACTCCCGCATTTATATTTCTTTACCTGAAAAACTTTTTTTGGTTTTAGAAGGAGTTGCGAGAGTTCTATGGCAAACACCCCAACGTCTCAAACTCAAAAGGCTTTCCCATGAATAATCAAACTTCTTTTTGCAGAGATTTTCTAATCTACGTCGGCCGCATCAGAAATTTTACGGCAAGAGACTGGCTCGTCTACGTGATCTGGGTCGGAATGATGTACGGACTTTTTGCCGTTATTATGGCGTTCTTCATGTCAGGACATATGAACGGCGTCGTGTATCCCGGCTATGCTTGGAATATTCCCATTGGCACGTTTATTTTCTCGACCGCCATTGCGATCGATACTATTGGACACCGAACAATTTACAAAGAGGTTCTTCAAAAAGGTGAAGCGCTTGTTCATCACATCACAATTGCCGCCGGAATTTCTAGCGTCGTCGCCCTTTGCCTCGCCTACGAAAATCCAAGTTTCATGAAGATCCCCGCGTTCGTGTTAATCTTTCTAAGTATCGTCTATAGCCTCGTCGATGAAGGACTGCATTGGCAGCGCTATCTCACTCTCCAATCAGATCGCGTGGAAATGTGGAGCCACTTTTTTATTCTGCTTGGTCACTTAATGATGATTAGTGGTTGGTGGGTTTGGTTTTCCGATGGATACCCGGGAGTCAAAGAAACGCTGGCGGCCCTCCATTGATCATCACTGAGTTAATTTCATTTTTAGGTTTAGCAGTACTTTTGTGGCGAACTAAACCGTTTCGTCATTATCAAAATCTACAAATTGATTCTACGTCGCTGCCAAAGGTTTCAATTATTATTCCTTGTCGAAACGAGGAATCAAATGTTAGCGAGCTTCTCAAAAGCCTAACTTCACTCCAAAAAATAAATCCAGAAATCATTTTGGTAGATGATGAATCAACTGACCAAACCGTAGCAATTGCCAAAAATTTTAAAATTCAAGTTATTCATGCGCCGCCAAAACCTCCGACTTGGGTGGGTAAGTCCTGGGCTTGCTGGCACGGCGCAAATGTGGCGACCGGAGATGTCCTCCTTTTCACAGATGCTGACACACGACATGCGCAAAAATCCTTGCTCCAGGCGCTGTCATTCATGACAAGCGAGAAAGCAAATTTAATTTCAGCGCCCCCGTTTCATCTTTGTAAGAATAGATTTGAGAAATTCCTTGGCCTCTTCCATATATTACCGATGGTTGCGGCGGCCTTTAACAACTCTAGAAATCCCAATCGCCTCTATGCCATCGGACAATATTTATTAATTCAACGCGAAGCCTACTTTCGCATTGACGGCCACAAAGCACTCTTTAACTCACTGACCGAAGATATCGATCTTGCGAAAGCTATCATCAACGGTGGTTTAAACTACTCCATCTTTCCGGACTGCAGTTTATACCAAGTGCAAATGTACGATAATTTTCGATCTTTTTTGCAGGGATGGAAAAGACTTCTACGTCTCGGAATAAAAAAAGTAGAGATCATTTCTTTTGTAGAAATAACGCTCGTCTTTCATCTCTTCGTGCAACCATCGATTGCCATGTTTTTTGGAGTCGGAGCCTTAGCCTGGCTACAAAGAAAAAATGGTGCCTTCTCCATAATAGGCGCGCCGTTGGCCACCTTAAGTGTCATTCTATTTACTTTCTTGAGTATAGCGGCAATGGTTGATTCAATACTAAAACGTAAAGTGATGTGGAGGGCGCGTTCCTATGCTGATACCTAAAAAAATACTATCGCTGGTACTTTTTCTTAGTTTTTCGGGCGCCAACGCCCACACTCTTCGGATACGTGTTAGCGATCTACGCTCAGGAGATGGTTTTCTTGCCATCAGTATATTTGCCGAATCGCAAAAACAGTCTTACCCAGAGGTCGCCGAAAAAGCCTCTAAGACTTACTATCTTAAACTCAACGGAAAGACCGAAATCAATTTGCAAACCGCCGATTTAACGAGTGGCAAATACGCTGTGGTGGTTATGCATGACGAAGATGGCAACAGAAAAATGAACACATCTTTTCTGGGAATTCCTCGCGAAGGCTTTGGCTTTTCAAACAATCCCGCAATCTTCTTCGGGGCACCAAACTTTAACAGAGTTGAATTTAACTTGGTGAATGAAACTGAAACCGCGATTAAGATGAAATACTTTTAGATGCCCGACTTGCCACCACCTCAACTGATGTTACACTAACTGTATGAAAAAAACTGCGCTTTTACTTCTGTATGCAATTTTTCTATTGACGG
>CAYPZY010000478.1:0-2381 GCA_964415155.1 uncultured Bdellovibrionales bacterium | reverse complement strand
GTCGTCGCCGGCCTCGAGAAGATCAATGATCGGCTCATCGAGGTCATAGTCTTCTTCTTCGATGTCATCTAAGCCTTCGAGTGCCGAGGTGCTTTTTTCGTAGACTTTGTTAATCGCGTCTTTAAGTTTTATCGAAGTTGTCACGATCGGAGTGATTTTCTTTTCGAAAATAAGTTTCAAATCATCCAGCGCTTTAAGATTGAGAGGATTGGAAATTAAAACTCTTAGTTGTTCTGATTCGTCTTTATAAGGAAGAACCTCGCTAGACTTGGCATAGGCGATCGGGATATTTCTGACCAGGTCTACGGCAATGTCATTGACGGGAATTTCTTTCAAAAAGGGGACTTCCAGCTTTAAACAGATTTCCGCCAGCAAAGCATCGGGTGACTTCAGTTCTTTTTTTCTCAGTTCCTCACCAAAATTATTTTCGAATTCAGAAGGCAACGAAAATACCGTCTGAATTTGTTCGGGAGTAAAACTTGTATTCTTGCTGAGTATGGACTCTAAATCTTGTGTCGCCATTCCTATTGGATTTCATCACCTTTCAATGTTTCATCAATGATTTCATCATTAGATTCTTTGACTCTAGCATGTTTGATAATTTTATTTATATCTTTACCATAAGGATCTCTTCCTGCCATGTCATCGCGTATAAACTCAGCGCGACGTTGCAGTTTGTTGACCACCATATTGAAGTTGTCGTCGTCGGCGCGCATAATCTTCGGCGTTAAAAAGACGAGAAGGTTGGTTTTACGAACGTCAGTGTTTTGTGATTTAAACAACCAGCCAAGGATCGGAATGTCACCAAGCACTGGAACTTTGTTGATCGTAACACTTTCCTGATTGCGAATTAATCCACCCAAAACAGCCGTATCACCACTGCGAACCACGATAGCCGTTTCGAGGGAGCGTTCATTAAGTGAAACGGTGTTAGCAGCCAAAGTTGTTGCACCAACAGGATTGTCTTTGGCGACATCGACCACTTTTTGATCGACCTTCATACGCACTTTGTCAGTGTCAGGACTAATAAAGGGCTCGATAACCAGTTTAATCGTCGCTTTCTTTCTTTCAACACTGGTGTTGGAAACACCACCGGCGGCGACCTGCGTGTTTTGACCAACAGGAACTTCTTGTCCCACTTCGATCGTCGCCTTTTCATTATTGAGCGCCATAATCTGCGGATTCGAGAGCACATTGGCATCCGTAGTGCTCTTAAGAATATTCAAGAGGCCCATTAGACTTTTGATTTTCATAGTTTGGCCAGCAGTTGCTCCGCCGATACCAGTTGGTAAAGTGATGGTCACATCATTGCCGGTGGCAAATGACAAAATTCCGCCTTGAGCGAGCGGGTTTAAAATCTCTTTTTCGTTACCGCCGCCCCAGCCAATTCGGCCCATGCCATTATCAGATCCATACTTGAAAAAACTGACGCCGTAGTTATTGGCTTTGTTGGCGTTCATTTCCATAATGATAGCTTCAACAAAAATTTGATCGCGGGGAATATCAATTTTTTTCAGTAGTGCCAGTACGACCTGGTAGTCTTGCGTACTCGCTGTGATGATTAAACTATTCGTCGTTTTATCAGCGGAAATTTTAACGTCACCGCCAAAAACAGCTTCGGAAGCGGGGACTGGATTAAACGGCATGATCGGGCTTGGTATGGATGAAGTTGTTGAAGAGGATTTTCCTTTTTGAGTGATTCCTGATAGAACATTTGAAATGGATTCTGCTTCACCGTACTTGACGTGGTAAACATGGACGCCACCGGCATCTTCGGGACGAATTCGATAATCCAATTTTTTGATTAAGCCTTTGACTTTGTTAATGCCGCCCTGGTTTCCGACAATGATAAGTGAGTTCGTGCGGTCATCAGATACCACGCGATAATTTTCGCTGGTGGCATCACCGGTTCTTTGATCGGAAAAGCGTGGCACCGCTGATGAGAAAGTAGTGCCGCCACGACCACCGCCACGGCGACGGCCATCTTTATCAAGAATTTGATCGACGAGATCAGCAATATCTTTAGCTCTACCGAACTTGACTGGAACGACTTCCATTTTTTCTTCAAAGCCAGGGACATCTAGGCGTTCAATAATTTTCACCAAGCGATCGATGTTCGAACCAAAATCAGAAATGATAATCGAGTTTGTTGGCGCATACGCGAACATGGTTCCATCTTTAGTCGTCAATGTGCGAATGGTTTTTGTTAACTCGTCAGCGCTTATGTACTTACACTGAACAATACGAGTGATCATAATATCAGCGTCGGGAGAGTAGGGGCCAGAATATGTTTCAATACTGTCTTTCTGAGCGTTCCTCGCCAACATGATTTTGAGAAATTTTCCAGCGGGAACAACAGTGTAACCGTTGACAGCAAGGGC
>CAYPZY010000477.1:0-2387 GCA_964415155.1 uncultured Bdellovibrionales bacterium | reverse complement strand
GGTGATGGTTTTTTTAAGATCTGCCTCTGAAGAATAGACTTTGTGGCGAAGGCTGTCCTCCCAGCTCACGCAACCCTTACTGTCAGTCGTTAAGGTCTTTTTGGCTTTGCTCACACCTGTGATGGTGATTTTTTTGTTGGCTTCAGGCGTTTCAAGACAGGATTTAACATTGAAAATAAGCGTTCGTTCGCTGGTGGTTTGCGTGGAATTATCAACATCGACAAATTGAATGCTGACGGGCTTTACTAAGTTTTTGGCGTGTGCCCCTGAGCTTGCTAAAAAAATAGCGGCTGCAATTAGCCCCAGTCTCCCAAATCCCATATTCTTCCCCTTGATCCTTTTCTTAACTATCCCGACAAGACTTACTACAATTTGTGTGCTGACTTTAACCGCCATCCAAGCTTATGAAATCGTTGGGTAATATATCCTTGAGTAAACCAAAATCAGCTAAATTTTACATTTGCGATGCCCTAAAAAGGAACTTGCCATCGCTCACAAAGACTGTAGTTTTAGGGATTTAAAGGATGTTTTTTGTGCCCTTGATTAAACCTTTTAGAGCTTTACGTCCGCAAAAATTCACTGCGACTGTTGCTGAACTCCCGTACGATGTTGTTAGTCGCGAAGAAGCTAAAACGATTGCTAGAAATAAACCATACTCCTTCTTTCATATTAGTAGAGCTGAAATTGATTTACCGGAAAACATAAGTCCTTACGATTCCGTCGTTTATGAAAAAGCTAAGTTTAACCTCGACAAATTTATTGAGGATGGAATTTTAAAGTACGATGAAAAGGAAAGTTACTATATCTATCAACAAGAGTTTCAAGGGCGCCGGCAATCTGGTGTCGTTGCTTTGGTAAGTGCTCAGGACTACGAAAATGGCCTGATTAAAAAACATGAACTCACGAGGCGGGATAAAGAAGACGATCGCGTGAAACATATCGAGTCTTGCGGGGCGCAGACCGGCCTGGTGTTTTTAGCTTACAACGCTAAGAGTGAGGCGGCGAGTGCGAGGAGCATTGTCTCTAACTTGATAAAAGTGAAACCGGAAGTGGAATTTACCTCTGAGGATTCTGTTACCCATCGTCTTTGGTGTGTGAATAGCAATGACGACGTAAACAAAATTACCAGCGCGTTTCAGGCGATGAAAACGTTTTATATTGCTGACGGTCATCATCGTGCGCAAGCAGCATGGCGAGTGAGTCAAGCGAGCAAAAGTCCTGCCGCCAAATATTTCCTGGCTACAATTTTTTGCTCTGAGGAACTTTTTATTCTTCCGTACTATCGTCTGATAAAATGTTCCTTTCCAGCCGAAGAGGTGATTCGCAAAATTTCAGCTCTAGAATCCTTTGAGTGTCGTGAGATTTCTCTAGAGCAGGGTTTGCAAAATCCTCCACGTCATCGGTTTAATCTTTTTTTGGCGGGAAAGTGGTTTGAATTAGCGGCAAAACCACAAATTATTCAGGAAAGTGATGCCATTAAGTCTTTGGACGCTTTTATCGTTCAAGAGTTTTTATTGAAACCCATTTTTGCCATCCAAGATCCTCGGTCTGACAAAAATATCGATTTTATGGGTGGTATACATGGACCACAAGGCGTGCAAAAGTTTTGCGAATCTCATCCCCAATATATTGGTATCACTATCGCGGCCACGAAAATGGATGAGATTATTAGAGTCGCCGATCAAGACAAAATTATGCCGCCTAAATCAACTTGGTTTGAGCCGAAGTTAAGAAGTGGCATTGTCATCAACAAGTTTTAACTTATTTCGCAGCCATTCGATGACGACTTGAGTGCCGCCAGTTTTTTTTGCGATAAGCGTAAGTATGCTATTTTTGTAATTTGGCGATGGCTTAAATAATGTTAATTTACTTACTAGATCTTCGCTGTTCTTCACCACGTTGACAGCCTGAAAGTTCGGCGTGATTTGAACCTGAGTAAATTCTAAAGCTTCGCGATTGTTCTCATAGTAAGGGCCAACAAAAGTAAGACAACCGGCCGCTAAGGCTTCCATCACACTGTGGACATTTTTTTTAAAGGAGCCTCCGATAAAAGCGATATCTCCGTAAGCGTAGAGGTCAGCAAGAATCCCTATCTGATCAACCAGTAGCGCTTCGCCAGCGCCAACCGGGCGATTCGCTTCCGAATAAAGCTGATAAGGAAGATTAGCTAACTTGGTCATAATTGCTTTAAGATGCTCATTGGTTGGTTCGTGGGGAACCAAAATTAAGCGCACAGGAACCTTTTGCCGACGCAGCTCCTTAAATGCGGATAAAAGAACATTTTCATCCTCAGCCCAGGTCGATCCGGCGACTATTGTAAATGTCCCTGAGTCGCTATTTCTTAGAATATCTGCTTTTAAAATATTAGTGGAATTTTTCAGCCGGTA
>CAYPZY010000476.1:0-2389 GCA_964415155.1 uncultured Bdellovibrionales bacterium | reverse complement strand
TAACCACCTTAACCACTTTAACCATTTTAACGACAGCCAAGCCCCATTTCAAACTGGGTGTAAACGGAACTGAGCAAAGCGGAACCTCACTAAGGAACAACCGCCCGACTCCCCTCCTACTCTATTTCAATATTCATCGGTCTTGCCTAAACACTCTACTAAAGCGCAAGCTTTCTCAAATCATTCACCTTATCCATCACCGAAGTCGGAACTAGCGACTGATCGTCTAAATACTTATTCGAAAAGACACTTAGCGACTCGTAGCGGGTAAAGCACTTTTTTGCCATTTCACTATGAGGAGCTGTGCGCACGCAAGCTTCGTAATAGTACTCATCAAATGTCCAAAGATTAATTTCCTTTAGGCCCTCAGCAGCCATACCGGCAAGATACATTGCTTCGACATAGAGCTTAGCGCGCTTTTTTTGGTTGAGGTAATCGTGAAGTAAAGTGGACGCCCGTAAAAAATGAACAAGGCCCGCTTCGGGTGAGGCCATTTTGTAGTTTAGCGACTGTCCTTTTTCGATAAGTTGTTCGGCGACAGTCAATGTCGCAATTCCGACAGGTTCATTGTTTTTTTGCCATTCTTTGATGGCCGCTCGCCAAACCACTGCAAACTCTTTAGTGCTTTGCGGAACGCTTTTGGCATCGTTAATTCTACTGACGGCCTCCAAAGCGACACCGGGATTTCGATTTACTCTTATGGCGATCGCCAAAGTTTTTTTGATTCCTCCGAGCCATTCACGTGGAAACTGCTCGCTGAACTCTTTATTAGTTAAAGCATGATCGAATTCGTCTAAGGCTTTGTCGTACTGTCTAATGGCAGTAAAGTAATTTCCCTTCTCTATAGGTCGCAAGGTTGCCAGGTTAGGTTCCGCAAAGAGCGCGACATTGCGAGTACCTTGATCGTTGCGGGTATGACAGCTGATGCAATAGTTCGAAGTATTGAGAATTAAAAGACGCGCAAAGGACTTGTTACCGCGCTTAAATTCGTCACGGGCGAGCGTCGATGACTGATTGAAATCGCGAGCGACGTATTCGAGAATAGGATCGTTATCAAATTTTATTTTATGAAAGTGCAGCTCGCGGGTGGATTTTGCCAAGCTCTGCAGGTTTTCAAGGATCTGCTCGTGGTTCTCAGGTGCGCTAAAGGCGCCACTGCGAAACACATACGGCAAAATGGCAGAAAACGACTGACCCACTTTGCGCATTTCCATTTGCCATTCCGCTCGCGACATAGTTTGCGACCTGGACTGGTCTTTAGTCTCCTTATTCACGCAAGAAGATAAAGCAAAAAACAGAATCAATAAAAGTCTCTTCATGAGGAACTCCTTTTTCCTTCCTTTAAGAGCAACGATGACGCCATCACCAGAGCGTATTTACCGAATCTAATCGGTGAAATCGTGCCAAACTGGCGATGCTACGGGCGACTTGGCAAGGCCTGTAATATCTACTCACACCATGACCAAAACTGTCGCTTTCTGTTTGCCATCCCCACCAGAGTGAAACCAAGGCCTGGTATGGTCTTTGTAATTCCTCCGAGCAATGAAAAATGCGGTACGTTTATGGATTCCACTCCTTACTTTGCTTTGGACTTTGCAATCTCAAAGCAAGACAACTGAAGTCATCTTCTTTATCCACGGATATGGCGGCGACGATAAGACGTTCTGTGATCTACCTGATCTCTTGCAAAAGCGTTTATCTTCTGAGGATAAACAAATCATTACCAAGTCGCTTTTCTACAGCACAAAACAAGACGACCTATCGCCGGCTGAGTTTGTCAACGAGGTAAAATCTCAGATCAGCGAATACTATCACCAAAATAATTTAAACACAGATACGCCCTATCATTTCGTTGTGCACAGCCAAGGTGGAATTGTGGCGTTAAAATTCATTGAAAAGTGTGTAAAGCGAGATTGCGAAGGCGCCCCAACTCCAAAAAATATAAAAACTCTGGTGACACTCGGTACACCCTTTTGGGGTTCACCCACAGCATTTAAGTTAAAAGATATGGCGTTGGTTAAAAGCCTCGGGATTCTACCGCTGGCACAATTGCGAGAACTTTCTTTCGGAAGCCTCTCTTTAACGACTAATCGCAAATCACTACTGCGTTTCAAACCCGATGGTTCATTGGTTTCGCCGTTTCCGCAGGGAATGAAAATTTATAACTTAGGTGGAGATATCAACCGCGTACCCATCGGTTTTTTTGGTAACATGCTGTTATCCAGTTTTGGTTTAAGACTTCCTGAGTTTGATCTCGTGGTGGATTATAGTTCTTCAAATCTTGACTTCAACTACCATATTGAAGGCGCCTCGAAAGATGATCGTGTTTTTACGGGACGTCCTCGATTCGCGACCTTAAGTGTCCCTTTGCGGGCAGTGCATGTGCCAA
>CAYPZY010000475.1:0-2407 GCA_964415155.1 uncultured Bdellovibrionales bacterium | reverse complement strand
CTAAACTCTGGCCTTTGAGATATTCTTGACTGACCCGACGAAAAGCGTCTGGAAAAAGTATTGCCGACTCAAAAGCAACACCCGTTGTGATGTTAGCGTAACGCTTTTCTGGAAAATGACAAAAACGACAGGAAGTACCGCCACTGTTGTCTAGAATCCGTGAGTAAGGAGTGTCAGCAGAGATCTTCTTTTCAATCGGGAATTGAAGTTCACCTTTGATGGAAGAGGTCGCTGAAACCACCTGTGCAAATTCAACAAGATTTTTTCCGGTCCCTTCGGGAACCACCGACATAATCAGATTCTCATTGATGATGAAAATTCGAGGGCTTTGCGGGCCCGCTGACGGTTGGGCACTGTTAACACTATCCACGGCGAGAACCTTTAATGGTGGTTTCAAAGCCGTCAAAAAGCATGTCGCTGTTAGCGGTTTTGGCAGCGCATCCACCAGAACCATCACTTCATCAATAGTTTTGGGACTTCTCTTAGAATCGACGACTAAATTTCCACAACTTGCCAGGGTAGATTGATTAAGGCTAGCCAAATCAATCTCGCTACAATTCATAAAGAACGCGACAATTAAAACCGAGATTGGCAACAACAAGGACAGCATTTTCATCTTAATTAAATTTTAGCACTTCTAGAGACATAACCACAGAAAATCTTATTTTGAGACAGACTCAGGCACAAATAATATCAACCGTGTGAGTATGGCCATTTGCCGTAGAGGTAAGTCCCATTAAACTTCCGCCAGCAGAAAGAATTGCGAACTGAGCTGCGCTTATCGTGACGGAGTGAGCGTGTCCTCCAGCACCCGTGATGTCGTAGGTTTTGTCGACTCCAATGGTAACATCGGCCGCCGAAAGGGTGAGGGTGTGACCGTGATTGGTGTGAATATTGGCGAGGCCTCCATTTGTGTTGCAGTTTGCGTTTACTCCTCCAGCTGAATTAGAGGAGCCACCTTGATTTATTTTATTACAGGCGACGATCAAACCTGTAACTCCAACCAAAAGATGCTGCAAAAGGCGGCGCCGACAATCATTCATATTTAAAATTATCTAAATGGTTCCTTAAGATTACAATTGAATTTTTTTCCTTACCCCATCAAATCCAACTAGTCCTTGCTTGATCTAAACCTTTGTCGCATAAAGCGCCAATGCTAGGGCGCTTATTTCTTATTTTACTATTCTCCGTTGCTTGTAATAGCTATGAATCATCACGTTATTACGATGGATCCACGGCGCCTAAAGGTTACTACAACCAGCCCCTAAATAAACTTGGTGACGAAAAGTTAAAAGCAACACCTCTTTCTCCCGATCAAGCGCAAATGTGGTTTAAATTTCTGGCTCTACAAAGTGACATTCCCTTTCGCTATGTCGACGATGGCTGTTACGCGCGAGCGCATCGCATGGCTGAGATTATGGAAGCTCACGGCGTGACTTCCTTAAAGATATTTATTTTTTCCAAAGACGAAAATACGAAATTGTTTAAAATCAAAAATCCTTACGTTGCTCAGGGATTTTCATTGTGGACCTACCACGTGGCACCAGCGGTTTTAGTTCAAGACGGTGACAAATTTGATTTTATGGTTATCGATCCATCGCTGATGAGTCGGGCAGTGGTATCTGGGGACTGGCTAAAGACAATTGGTTCCACCAATGGAAACGAATATACTTTCGGATATTATCCGCGATTTGCTTATATGAAAGATCAAAAGTTTTCTGATTTCTGGTCGACTGCAGATTTAAGCAACGCCAAAGATTTGAATCGTAAAAATTTGGCTCTTCAACAACAAAGAGAAGCTCCAAAATCAACGGGATCGGGCCCTGGCCTCGCCATTGCCCAGTAATCCCAACCGCTCGAGGAACTTATCTCGCAACAAGTTCCCCAGCAAATACTCTCTAATTATTTAAATAGGCAGCCAACGCTTCGATATCATTCTTTAACTGCGGAAGTGGCTGCATGATTTTTGTATCACGTTTTGGTTTGTAGTTTTTTGGATATTCACCTTTCATAACCCGCGCCTCAATTAAGTCTTTTGCAGATTTGTAGACGGCGGGCCCCAACGAACCATCCTGCTTTGGATCAGCATTGTGGCAAGCGGTGCAGTTCGTCGAATAGACAGCTTTGCCTTTTTTTACGAGATCCGCTGAAGCCGCAAAACCATATTGTGAAATTGTAAAAGCCAAAAAAGTGATGGCAATTCTTAAAGATTTCATCTTTTTCTCCATTGTTAAAATTTTTTCTGACATGGTGATAACTTGATACTTTATTTTGTGGTAAACTCTATCACACAATAAAGCACAACGGCTAGAGCAAAACCACTATGGATCACACCTTTAATAGTTGTCATCGGACCAGTTTTACCTTTAAGCGCGTTCATCTCAAGTAACAAAAGAATAACGCCAAC
>CAYPZY010000474.1:0-2418 GCA_964415155.1 uncultured Bdellovibrionales bacterium | reverse complement strand
ACACTCCGAAGCTGTAGTTCGGTTCCGTTCTCGCGAGAGTGGTGAGGAAAGATGGTCGCTGGTGCAGGCCGCTCCTATTTTTGATGAGCATCGTAAAGCCATGTTGGCCGTCAGTATTTTTAAAGATTTTACGGAACGTAAGCACGCGGAAGAGCTTAAGGCTTTTATTGATGATGTCTCGCAGGCTTTGTCCTCATCTTTGGATTTAAACAAATCGATGGCTCAGGCGATTAGATTAGCAGTTCCAAAATTTGCCGATTGGTGTTCTGTAAATATCTTCGATCGTAACGAGGTTTCATTCATTGAGACAAGCGGTGCCTTGGAGATTCACCGAGAGCGCCTGGGGAATTTGTTTCTGAAGCGTTTTCGCTTTGATCACAGCGAGAAAGAAGAGCAGAGTCTCTCTTATCACACGGAATTCCATCGCCACGTCAATGACGAGTTCTTTTCTGAACTGGCGCAGTCGACAGAGGACATCGAGTTTTTAAAGTCTCTAGGTATTCGTTCGGTTGCTGTCGCTCCGCTGAGGGCGCGGGGGAAGACACTTGGCTACGTCGCTTTCTTAACCATCCGTATTGATCACACTTATAATCAGGAAGATTTCTTTATTGCTGAGGAGTTTGGAAGGCGAACCGGCATTGCTGTAGACAATGCGCGACTTTATCGTGAAGCGCGGGAAGCCGTCCAAGCAAGAGATGAATTTTTATCCATCGCCTCGCATGAGTTGAAAACTCCGTTTACCTCGCTGCATCTACAATTGCAGCTTCTACGTAAACTTCTGGACCAGCTTTTGGCGGAAAATCCCCAGCTGCAAAGTTTACCGAAAATGCAAAAAATTGTTAAGGGGATCGAGGTTTCTGAAAAGTCTGATCGTCGCTTGATCGGCATGCTGGATGAACTTTTGGATCAGGCGCGTATTCGAGTAGGTAAACTTAAACTGGAACCGATTTACACCAATCTCGCAACTGTCATCGAAACAGTGGTTAATCAATTTGCAGAAGAGGCGAAACGTTTAGGGGTGCAAGTTACTGTCCACCTTGAGCAAGAGGAGTTGGTCGGCTATTGGGATCCTCATCGCATTGAGCAAGTGATGACTAATCTATTCTCTAACGCTTTGAAATATGGGGACCACAAACCCATTCATATCGAAGCTGGAAAATCCGCTGACGGTAAGTATGCTTGGGTGCGGGTAAGTGATTCAGGCATTGGAATTTCGAAGGATATGCAAATGAAGGTCTTCGAGCGCTTTGAACGGGCGGTCGATTCCACCAAAATTAGTGGCTTGGGTCTTGGGCTCTACATAACTCGTCAAATCGTTGAGGCGCACGGGGGCACCATAGAGTTACAAAGTGAACAAGGACAGGGATCTACATTTTCAGTGCACTTGCCTCTGGAATCCTAAAAACCGTGGACTAACCTCTCTAAAAAAGCTATGGTTTACTCCTTAAATTAAGAAGGAGTTTTGCCAAATGACACCAAGGGTAAGAGAAATTTTAAGTTGGTATGGCGCTGACAATCCAGGAACATTAACCAATCTCGCAAGACTGATGAATCATGGGCGTTTAAAGGGGACGGGCAAGCTTGTCATTCTTCCTGTCGATCAAGGCTTCGAGCACGGGCCTGCCAGAAGTTTTGCAAAAAACCCTGATGGCTATGATCCCGCTTACCATTTTAATCTTGCAATTGAGTCTGGCTGTAATGCCTATGCGGCACCTCTTGGTTTTATAGAAGCCTGTGCCCGCGACTTTGCGGGGGAAATTCCGCTCATATTAAAAATTAATAACTCCGACGTTTTGTTTAAAGAGAAAGCGCCAATATCAGCGCTTACTTCTGGAGTGGAAGATGCTTTACGCTTAGGTTGTGTCGGTATCGGTTTTACAATTTATCCTGGTAGCGAAGTCAGAAAAAAAATGTACGAAGAAATCGCAGAAGCTGCCGCGCAAGCGAAGAAAGCAGGACTAGTGGTAGTCATTTGGTCTTACGCTCGGGGCGCAAACATTTCCAAAGCCGGTGAGACGGGTATCGATGTTATTTCTTACGCGGCTCAAATTGCCTGCCAGTTAGGGGGCCACATCGTGAAAGTAAAACCACCCACCGCCCATATTGAGCAAGAAGAAGCTAAAAAAGTTTATGAAGCACAAAATATCCGGGTGACTTCGATGGAAGATCGCATACGTCATGTCATACAATCGTCTTTCAATGGTCGTCGTATTGTGATTTTCAGTGGTGGAGAAACTAAGAGCGCAGAAGAGCTTCTCACTGAAATCAAAGGGATGGCTGCTGGCGGTGCGTTTGGTAGTATCATGGGCCGCAACGCCTTCCAAAGACCAAAAAAGGAAGCTGTTCAGTTGCTCAGAGATGTCATGGATGTTTTCGCTGGTACGAACAACGCGTGAGAGATTGATGGAAAATCAAGAG
>CAYPZY010000473.1:0-2419 GCA_964415155.1 uncultured Bdellovibrionales bacterium | reverse complement strand
ACCCATGCCCAACCATTTTTGCAAGGTCTGTTCGGCACCCTTTTTTCCATAGATGCGCGTTAACATTACGAGGAGAGATTGCATCGTTGCTTCCGCCATTATGATGAGGACAAATGGCCATTTTAAAGATTCAGCTGAGAACTTTTGCGTTTCGTCTGATAGTTGTTTCAGCAATGCTTCATCAGACCAATCTTTATAGAAATCAGCTTTTAAGGGCCGTGCAAAATCAACTCGGAATTTTGCTAGAGATGCGGAACATTGATTGAGAAGCGCGCGTTTTTCAGTCTGCAGACGCCACGCCACTTTGGCCATCCGATACATGGAGTATGGTGTGCGAATGAGAGATTTTAAAGAAATCTTTCGCCAATTAAAAACCAAATGCGGGCGTGGTTTTGGCCGAATGCTATAGGGAATGGGGCCAAAAAATAGGGGTTCAAGCAGGCTTAAGTTAACATAAGCGCGCCCAAAGACCCGTTCTAGGAGGGTATCTTTCGCTGAAAAAAAGTCTTTAGTAAAGCCGAGATAACCAATCTCTTTTAACGCCTCTGAAAAAGCCCCAGTAGGAGCAAACGCACTTTTCCAAATACTAAATGTAAAGTAACTAGGAAACCCTGTCCATTCGGCGAAGGTTTGACCGTCCCAATAGACGTTTTCCTTATGAGTGTTCTTTAGTCTCGCTAATTCTTTTTCGATTTCTTTTTGTTGATTTGAATGCGAGTGCAAAGCGGTAACCGGTCGTGCCTGTAAACACCAAAGCTTGTCGTCTTGGTCGAATGCCCATTCCATATCGACTTCAAAATTCAAACTCTGCTTTACTCTTTCACCCATCTGAATCACTTGCTGCAAGTGATCTTTAGTCCAACCAGCGAGTTGATTTTCGACAACTGATTCGTTGGAAAAGCGAGCTGGATTCTTACGACCAGAAACTAAGTCTTCACCTAAGCCTTCAATCGTTTCTACCACCCACGAGTCCAATTTACCGCGTGGATCTTTTGAAAAGAAGACGCCCGCGAATTTGGCGTTAATCATCGCTTGCACGACGACATTCATTTTTAAACTATCATTTTTCTTTTTAAAAAAATCGCGATAAGCGCGGCTAGCTTGCCTATGAATAGAAGCAAAACAATTGGTGACGGCACTACGAATAGAATCTTCGCTAGTCACATTAAGGAATGTCGTATTTTGCCCGGCAAAACTGAGTTCAGCAGAGTCTTCGCCCATGGCAGAGCTGCGAATGGCGAGTGGCTGTTGTGAAATCGTACGCCACCAAGCAAAGATTTGTTTCCAATCTTTTTCGCCAGGTAGCTTTTGTAAGACGATCGCAACTGGCACCGGAAGAGATTCGCGACTAAGCAGAGCCAAATTGTAGGCTTTGCCTCCAACTGATGTTATGGAAGCAGCGGCGATATTGCTATAAGTTAAATAAGGTAAATCCGCCGGTAGAGAATTTGGCCGCGCACCTAAATCAAGTTCGAGATCCATAAAATTCCATCTAGTTAAATTAATTGAAGAAAAATCTCGGTACTGTACCAAGATTTGCTGAGTTTCACCATGTGTAATGAGTAGCAGTGAAAAATTTTGCATTAGGCGCCGATTTGCGTCACTAGAAAAGCAGACTTCGCTGAGTCCTTATGTCATGCTTGATAGGATGAAACTTGGAGTATTCGATTCGGGCCTAGGTGGTTTAACAGTTGTTAAAGAGATTCAAAAGCTCACATCTGAGGTGGAGATTGCTTACCTTGGTGATACAGCCCGCGTTCCTTACGGAATACGTTCTGCAGAAACCATAAAAAGTTACACGCAAGAAGGCATAAGTTTTCTGCAAAAGCTTAATGTTGATGCAGTTGTGTTGGCGTGCAATAGTATGAGCGCCTATTGGCAAAACTCTAATAGTTTAAATGTGCCAGTTTTTTCCGTTATCGAACCGGCGGCCCGACAAGCCTGCAAAATTAGCAAAACCAAAAAAGTAGGAATCTTGGCGACACTTGCGACAATAGAATCGCAAGCCTATGACCTGGCTATTGGCAAAGTTGATCCAGGTCTTCTGCTCTTTAAACAACCAGCGCCACTTTTGGTTCCTCTTATTGAAGAAGGATTGTTGCAGGGAGAGATTGCTGAAAAAGTATTGCGGCTTTACTTAGACCCTTTAAACAAAAAAAGTATAGATACGTTGATTTTAGGTTGTACACATTATCCTTTACTTTTAAAATTAATTGTAAAGTTAACCGAACACACAGGGATTTGTGTTGTTGATAGTGGGGTTGAAATGGCTAAGGATATCGGCCATTGGTTAAAGACGAATTCTAAAAAATCTACCGTAAACCAGGGCTCTTTAAAAATGTATGTCACGGATACTCCGCGACGCTTTGAAGAGTTAGCGCAACGATTTCTTGGCAGAAAACCCAGCTCTATCGAAAAA
>CAYPZY010000472.1:0-2429 GCA_964415155.1 uncultured Bdellovibrionales bacterium | reverse complement strand
TATTGAAGCTGCTTATGAGGCGATTAAATACGGTGAGAAAAATCGTGTACCTGTCTTGTTAGATATTCGCGATCTTTGGCCAGATGAATTAGCAGATTTAGCTCCCTCACCACTTAGACCGCTTGCCAAACTTTTTCTGCAGAGATCGTACCACAAAATGAAATATGTTTGTCAGAAGGCCGCTGGTATTATGGGGGTGTCGCAATCGTATCTGCAATACGGTTTGAATTTCGCTCGACGAAATGTTCTGGAGAAGGATTTGTTTTTCCCGTTTGGTTATTCTCCCGAGCCGGTTTCCCAAGAGGAAATGCGAAAAGCCAGATTGTGGCGCGATCAGTTTGGTTTTTCTTCCGATGCGTTTCGTATTTGTTTTTTTGGAACGATTGGTAGATTTTTTGATTTAAAAACGGTTATTGCCTCAGTTAGAGATTTGCAAAAAGATTTTCCGGTGGAACTAATTATTGCTGGCCACGGCAGTAGTCTTGAAGATGTAAAGTCTTATGCAGCGGGCGCCAAAGGCATTTATTTTCCCGGATGGCTAAATGCCTCTCAGATCGCAGCGATCATGGAGATTTCCCATGCCGGTATCGCACCCTATGCTAAGGGTACTAAAATGGCGCTTCCTAATAAACCATTTGAATACATGGCTGGTGGTCTGCCGATTTTGTCGAGCATCCAGGGAGAGCTTGCTCAGATTTTAGCGACTCATCAATGTGGTTTTACCTATGAAGCTGATTCACAAAAGCAACTTAGCGATTGCATAAAGATGTTAAAACATAGCCAAGCGCTGCGTGAGAAAATGGCGAAGAACTCTACCTTACTTTTTGCTAACGATTTCACAACGGAAAAAATTTTCGCGCGAGTGAACGCGCACTTTTTAAGATTTTTTGCGGGAAACCAGGAAACTACTGTTTTGTCGGCCAGGCCCCAAGACTTACCTCAGGGCTAAGTTTTCTTAGTGAAGATCCATGGCAGTTTAGACAAGCAAACGGTAGCTTTTGGTGATTGTAAACAGCTTCACGCTTAAACTCTTGCGTTTCTGGATCGAGTTTATAAAATACCGGGATCCAGGCGCGTTTGTCTTTGCGATAAACAAAAACCTTTATACCAGTCACTTCTTCTTTGGCATTGATAAGTTCTAAAACGCGTATTTCACCTTGTGGATCGATGGATTTAAAAACTTCTTTTGAAAAAAGTTTTTTGGTCAGTGGATCACTACTTTGTTTTGATGAAATGAATTTGTCTTTTGTCCAATGCGTTTTATCTCTTACATAGAGAGCTTTATTGATTACCTCATCAAGATCAAATGGATCATTGGCGGCACGTTCTGGAGGAATCGCGTTAGGAATGCTCGCAATATGACGTGCGTTTCGACCAGCACCGTAGTCGCCGCCGTCGGTTGAGCTCGGCTGATTGCGCAGTTTCTCACCGCTCTTCGAGTTCATATTGTTAACCACCATGCCCTCAACAGAATTCAATTGATCGCGTAGAAGGTCGACTTTGTGAGCGATATCTTCAATTGGTCGTGATACGGCGTCTTTAATGATTTTTCGAACTCGATCTTCAGTATCGATCGTTCTTGCGTTTTGCGCTGTTGTTGCCTTTGCGGCGATAGTGTAAGTCTGTGGATCGTATCTAACTCCGATGCGATCAAGTTGCGCGGCGATTTCTAGTTTTTGTGTGGGCGTAAAATTATTGTCGTTAAATGAAACTGATGTTTTGCGCGCTTCAACAACTGACTGTTGATAGTTGTTGGCAAGTTGTTGCTCACGAGGAGAGAGCGGGGTCTTGTTGTTGGTCTGCTGGTCGTAGTAGTAGGAGCCAGTGTTGCGGTAGTCGGGCGATACGCGAGTTGGTCGGGTTGAGGCTGTTGTGGTTGTAGGGGTTGTAGAAGATGGAGAACTGCTAGTGATTGGAATCGAAGTCGGAGATGGTTGGGTAGGTGTGTTGGTTTTACCAAAGAAATCATCTACTCGTCTATAGATTTCCATTTGGTCAGGACCACAATCAGTACTGTGTGCTAAAGGCATAAATGTTGCTACTGCTAGCCAAATTAATTGAAGCAAAAAGTGTCCTCCGCTTTTGTTAGGGCATCAATATTTAAATGGCCTTCTGACAGTTGTCGCCTTATTTCAGCCACTAATTCTGGCTGTGACTTCTTATTTTCATCCAGTTTTTCTTTTGGGAGTCTTGCTACTACTGCTAACATTATGTTTATTTTTTCTCCTATCGGCATTTCATCGTCCGATTGGGATTGTCCTGTTTTGCGATAAAACTCTCTAAGATTTTTAAGTAATTCGGGGTCTTCTTCCAGCTGTTTGGCCGCATGGATCGCTTTTGTCATTATGTCCGCTTGGTAACGTTCAAACGCCTCCGTCTTACAGTCTTGTTGGATTTTGAGAGCGGGCTTCATCATTTCTGCGTTTATC
>CAYPZY010000471.1:0-2431 GCA_964415155.1 uncultured Bdellovibrionales bacterium | reverse complement strand
CTAAGCGGCCTTGCGATGCCGCTTAGGAAGTTCGACAACGAAACAAGTATTCTTGCATGAAAAATCAATCCAAAGTTTCCCACCATGATTTTCAGCAATAGTTTTTGAAAGACTTAAACCAAGACCGGTACCTTTACCGATGGGTTTTGTCGTGAAGTAAGGTTTCATGATTTTATCGGCAAGATCAGGACGAATTCCTTTTCCACTATCGACAACACGAATTTCTACCTGCTCAGATAGGTCTTTGACAGTAATCTCAATCCACTTTTCCTCAAGTGAATCCACAGCGTCGGCGGCGTTATTTAGCAGATTCAGGAGAACTTGAGAAATCTGAATGGAACGGCAATCAATGGTGAGAGAATCGTCGGTCACGCCACGTTTCAGTTTTATCGCCCGGTAATTAAGTTTTTGTCGGCAGAACTCGAGTGTCTCTTCAATGACATCATTGATTTTGGTGGCAACAAACAACTCTTTCTCACCATCGCGGGCAAATGTTCGCAGACTGTTAATGATTTTAGTAATGCGCGCCACTGTCGAGCGAATTTTGCCGACGTGGCTCACAACAGACTCAGCGTCCAACTTTCCTTTATTAGCAATTTTTTCTAATCGCATGGCGAAGCCATCGATGATAGCAATGGGATTCATAATTTCATGTGCAATACCGCCTGCCATCTCACCAAGACTCGCCATTTTACTCGAGGCGATCATTTTCATCTGTTCATTTTCAAGTTTTTCCTGAATGTACTTTCGCTCGATAGAAATAGATATGAGATCATTAAAGAATCCAATTGTTTCCAGATGTTGCTCTGTCGGCGGATTCTCTTCACAATGTAAAACAAGAACACCGATGAGTTCTGAGCGTGAATCGGTAATAGGAAAACCGAAGCATTTGCTAAAGCCATATTTCTTAGCCGCCACCACGTAAGTTTCCCATTCTCCGTTTAAAGTTTGCAGAGCATTTTCGTCATGATTTAGCAGACTCTTTTCAAGATCAACTTTTTTCAACGGTAGAGTTTTGTGCGCTTGAATTAATAGCTCCGGAAGATTGATGGCCGCAGCTTGTATCAAATTTTCTCCGTTGCCAGCCACTTCGAAAATAGAGCCCCGAAGCGGAATGCCCTGATTTTCAATTAGCTGCAAAATGGATTCAAGAATATATCTTTGCGAAAGATTTCGCGCAATCATCTCTAAAACTTGCTTTTCACCGACTAACAGAGATTCCGCTTGTTTGCGCTCAGTGATGTCATCGATGGTGCCGAAAAATCCGCGAACGTTAGTGCCGGCGACAATCGCCGCAACTTTCACATGACACCAGTTGTTTTGACCGTTGATAGGATTAACGAAACGCAGTTCCCAATCAAATGGTTCCGAAGGATCATCGCGCATGGTTTTCCATCGCGCTTGAAATTCAGCGCGATCATCGGCGTGAATTGTATCGACCCAATCTCTCTTAAAAGATTCCTGAGAATCAAAACCAGTGATCTCACAAAATCGTTTGTTCACAAAACTGATATTGCCACTCGGATCTGACAAAAATAGTCCCAACGGCGAGCTGGCAATCAATGCTTTGAGTTCTGCTTCCGTCTCTAAGAGATATTCTTCGAGACCATCGCTTTTTCTTATGCCTGCTTGAATGGTTTCATTGTTAGCAGCGAGAGACTTTTCCATGAGGTCTTGGTCAACCTCAACGCGGTCGAAAAATTCATTAAGCGATTTGAGAAAATCTTGCCATTGAGAGGTGTCCTTGGGCGCCCAGTCCTTCTCCATGCCCAAGTTCTGCAAGATTTGTAAAAGCTGCTTATTGATTTTCAAAAACCGACCTTCTTTCGCGTGATTACTTATCGGGATTTATTGAGGAATTATCGACGGTTTTTACGACTACGTTTTAAGGATTTTCTGGGGCGAAGAGGACCATGGTCGAGGCCGACGCTGGACTAAGGGGTGTGAATCGGTGATGGAGTGTAGGTGGTTATTTGCAAAAGTGCTTATTGTAAATGGTTTTACTAAGATCTGTGGTTGGGTTTCTACCTGCGCCCCATTATGGGCGCTTTTGCTGTCGGCCTTTTGCGGTGGGTCTTCTTGTATGGGTTTCTTTAGATATTTTTTTGCGGAGTTTCTCTGTAGATATCGGTTTCTTTAGCCCGATTTAACAGGTGTCGCTTTTTTTGCGCGGGCTTTTAGAATGGAGCTGTCGTCTTTTATAGTTGAGTTTTTAGATGCGGCATCGTCTAAGTGGACTCTTCTGCAGCGATGTCGTCTTGGTCATTCTTAGCGGCTCGGCCTAATTGGCGACAAGATTTGTCGCCCACATCCGCTAACCTTCCGGACTCATTTTTTCACATTCCTTTCTTAAGCAATGCAGACCTGCGCCCCACTTTTGCAAGACAATATCCGCGAGGTAAGGACAGTCGCTCACGGAAGTAAGGAGAGA
>CAYPZY010000470.1:0-2432 GCA_964415155.1 uncultured Bdellovibrionales bacterium | reverse complement strand
CTTTGTTTTAATTTCTGATAAACGATTTCATGTGAAAAGCCATTGCAATCGCGAGTGTGGGCTCCCGGCTCAACGCCGTCGCCATCAACTACTGGTGTTACGCCATTTGGATAGATCGCACAAATATCGTTTTCGTCAGCGACAAAAACGACGGCGAGTCCAGCGTCGGCTCTGAAAAAGCCTTGGTTTTTTGCTGCTGTATAATTGCTGTCGTTCAATAAATTTGAGAGTGAGTACAGGCCTTCTTCACCACCATCAGAATAATTATCCATTGTTTGCTGAACAAGTTTTTGATTGAGATAAGTGCGAATCTGACTCAAGCTAAGACTGGATTTGCTTAGCACTACAGGTTCACTTCCTTTGCGATAAAGTTTGCCAGAGTAGCTGCTAAGACTGCCATGGCCTAATAGAACGGCGATTTGATAGTCGACATCAGCGGGAAGTTTAGCGACGAACGAATCGATACCATTGGCAATCGCATTTTTTTCTTCATCTAATGAAGTGGATGAATCGGTCACAAAAAGAATGTCGACTTTTTTAGTGATTTGGTAATCGGGCTGTTGATAAAGATCTTGTAAACATTTTGGCGCTAGATCTTCGATTTTCCAGGTGTAGCTGTTGGAACCTTGGTTGCCGGCTTTGTCGATTGCGGAAACTGTGAAAGTGTGTGAACCAAGTGATAGGTTTGAAAGCATTGAGATACCTAACATCGGGCAATTAAAATCGCTGCCATCAAGTAAACATTTATAATTGGCAAGACCGCTGCCTCCCTCTGTGATCGTGTACTCGAAGATGGCTGATTTTTCATTGCTCGGATTTGTTGGAGTTTTTGTAAAGTCGATTTTTGGTGCGGTTGTATCAACTAACATTTCATGAGTGATGGGGAGTGATTCATTACCAGCCAGATCATAGGCGATGGCATAAAAATTGTGTTTGCTATCAGTTAGGACATAGATATCATCTGTCGTGCAATTTTTAAGAGCGTCGTTGGCGAATTTACATTTTGTTGACTCAATACCGCTACTATCATCTTTCGCTTCAAAAGCAAATTTAATGTTTTTGGAATTTGCGATGGCTGCGGGTTGATTTGTGAAAGCTAATGTTGGGCGAACCGTGTCGATCAACCAGTCATGAGCTGCGATATTTGATTTGTTGCCGGCTTTATCGGTAGCCTGAATAGTAAAAACGCGTTTGCCATCTAAAAGATTTACGAAGTCCTTTTTCATGGTTTGTTTGTCGCAGTTTGCAATCACTACACCATCGATTTTACATTCGATGGAATCCAGGCCAGAACCCGTATCGTTAACGGCAAAGACGACAGAATCATCTTTTTTATTGGTGAATTTTTTTGGACCAGAAACAATCGATGCTACGGGACCGACTGAATCTACCATCCAGTCATGAGAAGCCGGAGTCGAAGCTTTGTCATTTTGGTCGTAGGCAATAACTTCAAACTTATGATTACCTTCGCTTAACGCTGAGACTAGTGCCTCTTTATCACAAGCGGCGATAACGTTGCCATCCACTTTACAGTCATAACTTTTAACAGGGGAGCCATCACTGACTTCTCCGATAAATTCAAATTTTGCATTTTTGCTGTTATCTATTGATTTAGGAGCGCTTGTGATTTTTACCGTAATGTCAGAGCTTGGAACGTTGTTAACTGTATTAATAGGATTTGGTGCAAAGGAAGCTTTGGTGAATTCCATCTCGGAACAGCCTTGGGCAAGGATAGCAACGCTTAGGATACCAAGTAGTTTAAATTTTAAATTGAATGTCATGTAGCCCCCCTTGACCCATTACCAATGCATTCCGGGGACCACGGGTGGACAGACTAATGCGTTTTGACTGTTCAGAAGTTAGACAGATGTAAATAAAACTTTTATCGCCTCAGAGTGAGACGGAAGGAAAAACCACCGGTCAGAAAAGGCCGGTGGTCTTTTTAGAAATTAATCTTCAAGTGTAACTTTGCATTTTACCCGATGAAGTGTAGATGCTTTTAAGCATGTATCCGACACTTCATTGAGCCAAAGAGCTCTGCGAAGAGGGT
Organism: uncultured Bdellovibrionales bacterium; assembly: GCA_964415155.1. Lineage (GTDB taxonomy): Bacteria > Bdellovibrionota > Bdellovibrionia > Bdellovibrionales > SG-bin7 > CAYPZY01. Next base: position 382 of record CAYPZY010000470.1, on the reverse strand, counting down.
CGTTGCGATATTTCTCAACGTTTTTTAATGCCCGATCAAGATCACGTTGGATCTCAGATTTTGGCTTAGTGTCGTCGTCTGATTGTGCATGGGTGGTCGTCACTACTGCGGCTATTGCCATCATAGCGATAAGGGCGATTCCTAGTTTTTTCATTCAAACCTCCAGTGGTTTTCCGTTAAATTGTTTTACAAATTGCCAAAAAGGGGCGGGCAGAAGGCATTTTCTGCGCCTCTATTGGTAATCAGTTATCTTAGCGTATTGATAGAGCAAGGACCGCGCCCAAGGAGTTGGTGTGATGCCTGAAGTTTGCGCTTTTTTTGACCAGTTTAAAATCCTTGTTTCTCAGGGTATTTTAATTTAGATTTGCTGTTCGCGTTTAGC
>CAYPZY010000469.1:0-2438 GCA_964415155.1 uncultured Bdellovibrionales bacterium | reverse complement strand
CAGCATCCTTTACAATCTGTTTACTACGACAACATTCTCATAGCGAAACAGCGAATTGGCTGTTTTTAGTTTAGTATTTCAACCGCTTTAAATCCTACATCAGTTTCAAAATGAGACCCTTAAAAGCCAAAATGTGGGTCGCTCCCTTCAGTCATTAGATTTATTCTATTTATGTCAGTATCTCAGGGGGGAAAAATGAAACTGAAAATGGCAATTGTCACTCTCACTATAGTTATTCTTGGTAGTAATGCCTGTAGCGAGTTCTCAAGTTTAAAATCGAGTACAAGTTCCTTAGGATCGACGGCTGATGAACAGAATAATTCCAACAATGAACCCGTTGTAGGGAGCAACCCCGCACCCACGCCAAACCCTACACCTAATCCAGCCCCAAGCCCAATGTCAAATCCAGCTCCAACCCCTAGCCCACTGCCAGTGACCGGCGCAGGAGCTTGGCCAAACGAGCCGGTAAATTCGCGTTTAATTAACGACACCCCGATGAACAGTCTCTCTGAAAATGGCTGGAATGATGTTTATAAAGGATATTCGAGTGATATCTTTCAGGATCCCACTGCTCCCGTATCCCCATCTGGTGTTTTGCGACAAAAAATTCCTACAGGCCTTCCCGGCGGAGACGGCGGCGGTGGCGGGAGCTTTTTAGGTTTTCCTTCCCCTTACAATAATCTAAAAGAAGTTTACCATGCCTACTACATTAAAACCGACGCTCAGTACGAAAACCATCCTATTTTAACAAAAATTTCGTGGATTCATTCACAAGATACCGCTGGAGAAAAGTGTGTGACCGACAATCAATTTTTCTTAGCACTCGTTGGACCAGGCCCATTTTCTATATCAGCAAACTACCAAAACACTTGTATCAACAATCCTGACTACGGAGGCTTTGGCACAATTCAGATTTATTCCTCTGCAGGACAAATCATCCCAGGTAAATGGGCACTCATCGAACAGTATTTAAAAATCAGCACTACAAACACTTCCCGCGACGGAGTTTGGCGGGTGTACCTTGACGGCAAGCTAATCATTAACGCTGATAAGTTGAATACTGGACGGGCGGCATTTTACGGTGTTAGCCACATCACAATCTGGGGCGGAACTGGATCTGTTAAATCGAGAGATAGCTTTTTGTACTTTGATCACGAACACGTGTCAGCGCCCAATCGATGATTGCATTGTTTGAGAAACTAAGGCTTACACAGTTTTCAAAGCGAATTCTGAAATCCACAACATCGGAGTCGTGCTACACGACTCCTGTTTAATCCGCTGACCGCGTCGCCCCTAAATGAGTAGTGACCTAATAACTCAAGTAAATTCATTAATAGATCAATAATAGGAATTATTAAATATTAACGACAGGATCTATTATACAAACCAAAAATCAGACCTTGAGATCATAATGAACAAAAATGCCGCCTTACTTCTAGTTGACGTCCAAAAAGGATTTCACGATTCTGTTTGGGGACCACGAAATAATTTATCAGCAGAAGAAAATATACACAAATTGTTGATTCACTTCCGCGAAACTGGTGCATCGGTTATTCATGTTCAGCACCTTTCGATAGAGGACAATTCGCCGTTATGCCCCGGTTTACCAGGCGTTGAATTTATCGACGGGATGGCACCCCGCCTTGGCGAACGAATTTTTCAGAAGACAGTCAATTCTGCTTTTATCGGCACCGGTCTAAAGCGATACCTTAGACACGCCTCAATCAACACCTTAATTATGGTTGGATTTACTTCGGATCATTGCATTTCGACAAGCGCACGAATGGCGGCGAATTTAGGATTTAAAGTTTTAATCGTCTCCGATGCAACAGCTACCTTTCAAAGAGTTTCTTCTTCAGGAGAAAAAATCGCTGCGGAATCGGTACATCAAATTTCTTTAGCCAGTCTAGCGCATGAGTTCGCCGAAATAAAAACCACTTGCGAGATTTTACGTATCTCGCAGGTGGAAAAGTAATCGATAGTAAACCGACGGCTAAACGGTGACCATAACTGGCGCCTCCTACCTTGATTTGGACAAAATTTGCGGCTTGGATGCTAGTCTCTTTAAACGACTATTCTTCTTTGGCTATATTTACAACTCTACAAGAGCCATCGCATTTACGTTCACAACTAGCCATCGCTATTCGTGCTGCCCCATCAGGATCATACTGGTGGGTACCATAGTAAATACCGCCCCCCTGGCCTGTCCCGCGTTTAAGGCAAATTACTTCAGCTTCATAGACTGCATTTGCATCTCTCCTTGAATTTGCATTTGCATTGAATGAATAAAAAATTAAAAACCCAACTAAAACAAGAGACACATGTTGTTTCAAAATATCCTCCCAGTAACTTTGATAATGTTAGTAACGACTCGCAAGCTAAACATCTGCATAATACAAGTCAAGATCCTAAGAAGAGTGAACTTTCTTTCTAACCAC
>CAYPZY010000468.1:0-2439 GCA_964415155.1 uncultured Bdellovibrionales bacterium | reverse complement strand
CAGGCATCCCCCAATCCTAGTTCTAAATTAACTTCTTAATTGTAACATCGTAGCGATAAACGGCAAGGGTGTTTTGTTGCGACGCCGGCACTGAAAACTCATTGATTAACTCTTCTCGCTCTCTCGTCTCCAAATCTTTTAATTGTTTGCGTGGCATTGTGCATCGCTCTTGTTCTGCGGGCGGAAGGCTCGTCAAAATTTTGTCTTTCGCATTGTAAGGATTTCCTGCGAAGTAAGCCTGTGTGATAAGTTCACCATAGCCAAGACGCTGAATGTGCATGTGAATGTGCGCGGGTCTTATCCAATCTGTATCGGCGGGGTAATCGCCAGGAATAATTGTTAAGAATTTGTAGATACCATTTTTATCTGTGGGACAAATTCCCCAATATTGAAATGCAGCATCAAGCTCGCGACCATTGTCAGGATCGCCCGGATGATTGTAACGTCCAGAATGACAAGCTTGCCAAATTTCAACTAATGTATTTACGACCGGTTGACAGTTTTGATCAGTGACCTGACCCCAAAAAAGAATTTTTTCTCCTTTCGCAATGGTATTGCTCTTGCCGAGACGGATCAGATTATTGTCTTTGTCTTTCACATTTTTTACTGGGTAAAAAGGGCCCTCGGGTTGTTGGCTGTTTGGGGTACAACTTTCCGCCGCGACAACATTACTGGCGATGATAGTACCAAGGCCAGCGAGACCTAAACTTAGCATTTCTCTTCGTTTCATTTTTGCTCCTTTGAAAAAGTTATTGGACTTCCGATTTCAAATATTCTATGAAAAGGGAGTATAAATAAAATTAAATATAAGAATCCTTATGATAGGAGAAATAAATGATACCAAGTCCCACAGAGCTTCGTTACTTTATGGAAGTGGCCAATACATTAAACCTATCGCGCGCGGCCGAGCGCTTGGGAGTTAGTCAGCCGACACTCACTTTAGCGATGCGCCGCCTCGAAGACTCATTTGGTCAGCCGGTGCTAATTCGCGGAAAGACGGGAGTGAAACTCACGAAGAGTGGCGAGAAGCTCTATGACCGAGCACGATTTTTGTTTGAGGAGTGGGAAAAAATTCGCAGCGACATTGGTGACGACGAAGCGCAAGTGCGCGGAACTTTCACTATCGGTTGTCATGTATCAGTGGCACTTTACACCTTGCCTTCGCTTTTGCCGAAATTATTTAAGGAATTTCCTCATCTGGAAATCAAAGTATCACACGCGCTTTCGAGAACTATTACCGAATCGGTTATCAGTTCGCGTGTGGATTTTGGTATCGTCGTCAATCCTGTTCAGCATCCTGACTTGGTTATCAAATCACTCATGCAGGATGAGGTCAGTTTTTGGATTGGAAATAAAATAAAAAGTGTCGATGAAGAAACAATTCTTATTTATGACCCGGAGATGTTGCAATCACAAACGCTTGTGAAACAAGCCGGTAACAAGGGGCATGTTTTCCAGAGGCGGTTGGAGTCTTCCAGTCTAGAAGTGATAACAAGTTTGGTGGCGGCAGGAGTCGGTTGCGGTGTCTTGCCGGGAAGAGTGGCGCAGCGAGACCCCGAGCTTAATTTGAAAAAAGTCCCAGGAACTTGGCCTATTTTTAATGATAAGATCTGTCTTATTTATCGTGCCGATGCACAACGCTCAGCTGCGAGTCGACAAATCATTCAGTTTATGGCGCAAAATATTAAGTAATTTTAGTAAAGCGAATCGATAATCTCTTTGTATTTCTTATCGCAGAGCTTGCGCTTCACCTTCATTGAGGGAGTAAGCTCGCCGCTTTCAATCGTAAAATCATTAGGAAGAATTTCAAAGTTCTTAATACTTTCATAACTAGCCAACTGCGAATTGGCATTTGCAACGACCCCACGAATTAACTGTTGAATCTCTGGAGACTTCACCAAATCCGCGTAGTTGGTATAAGAAATTTGTTGTTGGCTTGCGTACTTTTTGACTTCGTCTGGATGTAGGGTCAAAAGGCAAACAATGTATTTCTTTTGATCGCCATGGATTAGCACGTTAGAAATAAATTTGTTTAATTTAAGAATATTTTCTAGCTTCTGTGGCGCAACGTATTTGCCACCGGCAGTTTTAATAAGATCTTTTTTGCGGTCGGTGATGCGCAAGAAGCCACGGTCGGTGAGTTCCCCGATATCGCCAGTGGCAAACCAACCATCGTGCATAACCTCTTTTGTTGCCTCTGGATTCTTGTAATACTCTTTCATGACTTTATCGCTCTTAACTAAGATTTCTCCATCATCAGCGATCTTGATTTTAACATCGGCAAGGGCTTTCCCCACGGAACCGAACTCATAATCGTGGGGCTTATTAACAGTAACTGCCGCGGAAGTTTCAGTAAGGCCATAACCCTCGAGAATCAAAATACCTGCAGCGTGAAAAAATTCAGCGATTTGAGCACTCAGCGGCGCTCCACCACAAACA
>CAYPZY010000467.1:0-2441 GCA_964415155.1 uncultured Bdellovibrionales bacterium | reverse complement strand
AACTTATCTCGGTCTCTATGCTCAACAACATCGTGGTCAAGAATCGGCGGGCATCGTCACGCTCCATGAGGGCGCCCATCTTCATTACAAAGGTTTAGGTTTAGTCGGTGATGTTTTTTCGGAAGCGGAATTAAATCGCCTTAAAGGCAGATGTGCTATTGGCCACGTTCGCTATTCTACCACTGGTAGTAATCTCCTCAGTAATGCTCAGCCGCTCACAGCTCAACTTTTAACTGGCCCCGTTGCTCTTGCTCATAATGGGAATATCGTTAATGCCGATGAATTGCAGGCAAGTCTTAAAAAATCAGGCGCGATTTTTCAAGGAACTAACGATACCGAATGCCTCTTACATCTTCTCGCTAAAAATTCCAGTAATGATTTAATCAAATGTCTCATGGACGCCTCTTTAGAAGTGGAAGGAGCTTACAGCTTAGCCATTCTTACTCACGACAAACTTGTCGCGGTTCGTGACCCGCAAGGATTTCGTCCGCTTGTTTTAGGAAATCTAGATGGTGCAACGGTTGTCGCTTCTGAGACCTGTGCTTTTGATCTTATTGGCGCAAAGTTTATTCGCGAAATTGAACCCGGCGAAATTTTTTGGGTTGATAAAGATGGCGAACATTCAAAGCGTTTGCCCAAACAATCTAAAAAACTTTCCCAATGTGTGTTTGAACATGTTTACTTTGCGCGACCTGACTCAGTTGTTTTTGGTCAAAGTGTTTACGAATCTCGTAAAAGCATGGGCCGCGAGCTTGCTAAAGAACATAGGATCGAAGCCGATATTGTCATTCCCGTACCCGATAGCGGTGTGGCGGCAGCACTTGGTTACAGTCAAGAAAGCGGTATTCCTTTTGATATGGGAATCATTCGCAATCATTACATTCGCCGCACCTTCATTGAACCACAGCAATCCATTCGTAGTTTCGGCGTAAAAATTAAATTGAATCCGCAAACCGCTATTCTGAAAGGCAAGCGTGTTGTCGTTGTCGACGATTCTCTCGTTCGCGGCACAACCTCTGCCAAAATTATATCTTTGATTCGTCAATCTGGTGCTCGTGAAGTTCATCTTCGTATCGCCTCTCCACCAACAACTGGCCCATGCTACTATGGCGTCGATACTCCAAAAAAAGCTGAACTCATCGCTGCCAACCATTCCATTGATGAAATCAAAAAATTCATTGGTGCCGACTCTCTCGGTTACCTCAGTATCGACGGTCTCATGCGCTCTGTAAAATCATCGCTTCCTAAATACTGCGCCGCCTGTTTTGATGGGAATTATCCAACGGCGATTCCTTGAGAGTTGCTTCCACCGTGGAGTGTGAGGAACACGTCACGTAGGTGAGATTCCCCGATGATGGATAACTCGACACGACTCCCACCTTGGGCGCCCAAGGTGAAACGACGACGATCAGATCAGTGGTCCAAAAAGTCTTTTAATAAATCTTTAGCTACAATCCCTAAGACCCTCATGTCTTTGACTTCATCTTCTCCAACACCGCTTGCGAACCGGCACCGCAAGCAATGATTGTGCGCATGGCGCGATCGATGGTGATATCGACGGGAATGACTTTGTTCGCTGGTAAATGAAAAACAAGGCCCGAAGTGGGATTGGGTGCGGTTGGTAGAAATACGGTGTAACTGCCATCACGATGGGTGGCAGTAATAAAAACTGTCGACAAAACATCATCAGAAAAAATTTTTGCAACGGCCACTCGCGAAAACTGCGCCTGTTGACCACCAAGAAATTGGCCGACGGTATCTTTGATAATTCCATAACCGGGGACGTTAGATAAAATATTGTTTTCAATGAAACGAATCGCAAAACTACCTAAACGAGTTTTGACGAGAAGACCTAAGAAAAAACACAATGCAAATAAACTTATGACCGCAATAATGTCGGCCAAAGTTTTTTGCCCGTACGCAGTTGTCGTCAGAACGTCGCTAAGAGGGCGAACCAAAGTCACTAGTAAATCGTAAAGCCAGACGAAAAGGGCAATGACAATAGAAACAGGCAGAATGACTAAAACGCCACCGAGAAAGGACGTAGAAATAAAAGATTTCAATTTCTGCATGATAGGCAATTTAGTGCGGAGTGGTGATGGTGTCTATTAAAACTTAGCGATTTTCGATTTAGTTCGGGTAGGGCAGGGCTCACTGTTGATTTCCGACCAATCTTCATTCATCCGAGTATTTGCCAGAAGGATAGGTTGAATGCTGCTTTCACATTTCAGGCGTTGAGTCAGGCCGGGCACATGATTGGAGCCCACAATCACCAAAAGGTCTTCTGATTTTGGTTTTACTCTAAGGATTTTTTGAATGTTATCGGCCATGTCGTCATCTCGCAGTGAAATAATTGGGCCTCGGCACTCATGATTTCGTTCACAACTAAATTCAACCTCACGCTTAACAAATGTCGAACGCTCGATACCAATATTAACGAC
>CAYPZY010000466.1:0-2448 GCA_964415155.1 uncultured Bdellovibrionales bacterium | reverse complement strand
CTCAACTTCATTCAGGACCTGATGGTCTAATGACTTCATTACCGGGCCTGCGATGCGAACGACGTCGTTATAGTCGATGAGCCATCCCAATTGCGGATCGAGCTCTCCCGCGAGAATAAGTCGAATGCGGAAGCTGTGACCATGCATCCGCGAACAGGGATGTGACTTGGGGAGATGGGGTAAAAAACGAGCGGATTCAATGGTAAAGTCCTGACTGATTTGGAATTTCATAGGGAATGATTCTAGCTTAGAGAGTGAAAAAGGAATAGGATTATTATATCATATGTATATTTTTGAGGGAAATTATGAAAAATGAATTAGGGTCCACTCGCCTCCATATTTCAAAACAAAACTTGAAGTTCTCGTCAGCGCATTTTTTAATTTTCGATGATCAGAACGCAGAGATGCTCCATGGTCATAATTATCAAGTGAAAGTGGATCTCGAAGTGATGACTGATTCTGATCGTGGATTATCGGTTGATTTTCATGAAATTAAAAAAATCGTAAAGAAAATTTGTGACACTTGGGACGAGAAAGTTTTGTTACCTGAAGAGCAGAAGGAAATGAAAATCTCGGCCCATGCAAAATATGATTCGTGGGAAGTGCGATTTCGCGACCGATATTATGCTTTTCCCAAAAAAGAAGTTGTTTTGTTGCCGATCGTGAACACGAGTGTGGAATTATTGTCAGAACATTTTGCGGGAATCTTGTCGCTTGAAATTCGCAAATCCGATTTCGTTCATCTCATTCGGAGAGTGCGAGTGAGTATTGAGGAAACTCGGGGACAGGGTGCAAGTTCCGTGATGAAAATTTGAGGATTTCTAAGGCGGGGGGAGGATGAGCCAAATGCCGATGAATTGGGCAAGGATCCAGCCGCCGACAAAGCCTGCCGCACAAATCATGAGATTTACTGTGCTCTCTTGAAAAAATTTTCCAATCTCATGGTACATATTCTTTTTCTAAGGTTGACAGAGGGGTTCTTCAAGGCTAGTTTCATGCCTCATTCTTTGATCTGGTCCTTTGGGTCTCATCCCAGAGATGACATTTCAATAATTTGCGGGAGTAGCTCAGTTGATAGAGCGTCGCCTTGCCAAGGCGAAGGTCGCGGGTTTGAGCCCCGTCTCCCGCTCCAATTTTTTAAAGTTGGTTCGACCTAATTGGCAGTTCCCTAACAATCCTAAGTACCTAACAACACTACGAGAGAGTGGTAGGTCACTTGTCTTTATTTCAAGAAATTTCGTAATTTTTCAGTCATCGCTTGCCAAGTGCTTGCCAGCATCGAGTTTTGAATAGCAGCGACTAGCGTGTGCTTGCGCTCAGTAGCAAGCGCACTCGCAAATATACAAAACTCTTAGTCTTTTTCAGCAAGCAGTTGCTTGCATTTCAAAAACAATCCCACAGCAAAATTAAATCATCTCCTCATGCTCGTAAGGTTTATTCCTTCGAGCTTGAGCTATTTGTCAGGAGTTAATTATGGAAATGTCTATAACCGAAAATAAATCATCCCAAGCCTATATCTCCGAGTTCGCAGTCATCATTAAAAAAATGCGCTTACTCAGAAAACTAAGGCGAAAACAGGCCGCTCATTTTTTACCTTTCGATCACAAAAATATCGAACGACTTGAAAATGGTCGCGGCAACATCAGCATAGAACAGTTCAAACTTTTTCAAGATGTCTATGGCTTCACTGATGCAGACGTGGAATGCATCCGATCTGGAAAATACAAGGCTATAGAAAAGATCATCGAGCCCAAAGAAAAGATCACCACGAAGAACAGAAAGGATCGTCGATTCTGCCATCGCAAAATTACCAGAGAGTGCAAAGTCTTGAAGGAGCTTAGAATTCAAAAAGGACTGGATCAGTACTCCGCAAGTAAGGACTGCAAGTTTGGAAGAAACACCATTGGGTTCATTGAAAATGGACGAGTCACTTTAACAGAAAAGAAAATTCGCCACATTGTCGAAACCTATGGCTTCACGATGGAATTGTTTCACCAACTATTAAAGCAGCCTCTTCTTCGGCATGAAATCGTTGAACAGTGTCAAGATATACTCGAAAGACTCGACGAGAATAAATTGCGAGTCATATTTCCCATGCTTCAAAGCATGGCCAACAGTTAATAAATCTTAAATACATTAGGAGAATCACATGAACAGTTTAATCAAAATCGCAGTCGTCTTAGCTTTTGGAGCAGTTGCCAGCGGAAACCTCCCAACGATCCTTAATCAAGTTCGCAAGGCACAGCTACAGCTTATTATGGAATCAAAAGCATCCAATTGGCCGAAGGCCATGAGGATGCCTAGTCGATAAAAAAAGCATTAAGAGTTTTTAATCGCAGATGAAGTCTCCGTATTGTTTCGTAATTGACGTTTGAGCCTGTCGAATCCCTCTCGTGCTCCTCCGCAGACTTCGCGCCAGCTACTCAATGCTTGCGCTCCTTTGGAGCG
>CAYPZY010000465.1:0-2455 GCA_964415155.1 uncultured Bdellovibrionales bacterium | reverse complement strand
GGCTCTCTATGACGCAGAGGAGAGGTTCTCAGACCTGGACCTGATTAGTTGGTATAATTGGACCGAGTTCAGGTTTCCAATATCTGCCAATAGCACCACATCTCTGCAAGATTTTTAATTTTAAATATTCAAGACAATGATAGCCATACGCCATGCCGATGATGACGTTGATTTTGCGATTAATAGCTTCACTGAACGACGAACTTCTTCCTGTCTTGATGATGTTCAATATTCTTTCTCGATGACGACAAACATGATCAACAAAGACTTTAAATGCCTCCAGGGGGATGTTGATGGCATCACGAACCCACGCATCTAAAAATGCACCAGCCTTTTCTATTTCACTCGGCTTGAACGTGAAAAATTCAAAAAACGATTCCTTGTGTAAATAGGCCTGGTAAAGTGGTTCGTTAAGTCTTTCAAGCTGATTTAATTTAGACTGTGTTTTTTCACTCATGTTTTCCTGCTTGTAGCGGATCACCCAGTTCATTTCTTTCAAGTTCTTCTTTTCACTTTTTGTTGATTCCGAAGACTCAATCAGTTCACGACGACAACTGTCCAATACTTCATTTAACTTTTTGACCACATGGAAGGGATCCGCAACTTCCAATGCCTGTGGGATAAATTCTTGGCAACTAGCAATGTAAGGTTTGTGCATATCTTTTGATACAGTCTCGATTTTTGAACACCTCTCAGGCCCGATAATTTTAAAAAACTCATCCAAGGATTCTTTGCTTTTTCCTTCGCTCACCCAAATCACCATGCGCCGATCAATATCAGAAACAATAGTCACGTATTTATGGCCCTTCTTATAGGATTTCTCGTCAACAGCAATGTGAATTGGATCTGGAACCTCAGCCAGTTGCCACAGTCTTAACAATACGTCGTGGTCAATTTTGTAGATGATTCCATAGTCCAAATCAAAAAGCCTAGCAACATCGGCCACAGTGAACATCTTTGTACAGAGGGTGTATTCAATGTAATTCACATACCTCTGAGTCAAACAGTGCTTATTATTTTTAAAAGACATGTGTTCAACCCGATACCCCATCTGGCAATGGCAAAGTATCCTCATTCTTTCAATCCGCCACACCACCTTGCGCGGTCCAAGGGGCAGATCATAGATTTGAATCCAATCTTTATCATGGTAGTTGTTATGTTCATGGCCGCAATGCTTGCAGATGTATTTTGCAGGCTCCCGATGTTTGATCGTGTAGGTGATTTTATCCTCCTTCACGTCCATATCGAAAACTTGAAAATTTGTTTCTTGCAGATCCAAAAGTCGATTGATACCGTAGCCAAAGCCCATGATGTTTCTCCACTGAAGTTGATGAGTTCCGATTGAGTAATCAACTTTTACCAAGGGGATTCTTCATGGGTATTTTTGTTTGTGCTCACAGATGATAACCTAGACTCTGGTCCATATCGATACGGCCTTAAAATCAAGAAAATCTCAAAATTAGAATTTCGTTTTTAAATCAAACCTGGTGATTTACCCAGAAAATAAAAAAGAGCCGATATAAACCAACTTCCTTTAGTCCTTTCAACTGCTTGCCGATAAGTACCCCTGAATAGCTGATTGATATTCTGTGGATAATTATCACTTTTTTAGGAAAGGACTCAATGCTGAACAGACAAATGCCAGTACTAGCATCTCAAGTGCGATTGTATTGTAAGCATTTTTTGGCTTTGGCAATGCTGTTTTCTTTTCTTGGATGCACAGACAAAGCACTTGAACTGGCTGAAGTCAGCTCGTCCACGATTTCTGGAAAAATTGCGGGGTTTTCTTCAAGCTCTTCACTTTCAGTGCATTCAAAATCTGATGTCAGTGCTTTAAGCTGCTCTTCTCCAACAGCATCTCTATATCGTTTGGATTCAAGTGGGAATCGTGTAGAGCCAGCTCTTGCAACAACTTCTGTAGACAATAATGGTAATTATTCTTTCAAATCAAAAGAAGTTGGAGTGACTTTTCAGTCATCAAATCCTTCAGATACCGTCATCGTCGCGATTTCAGGATGTACTTCTGGTGTCTATTTTAGACCTGTCACGGGACCTAAAAATCAAAATGTCACAATGGGATCTACAGTTATCAGCTATCTTTTAAATACGAATAACAAAGATAAAGTAGCTCAGGCCATGAAAAATTCTTTGTCAGAACTAGGTTCATTAATTGATTCGTTAAATTCAGCTGCAACTCTAGAAGATGCTTATACTTTGCTTTCGAGCAACTCGAGTTTGCAAACTCAATTTTCAGATATTTTTGGAGTAGCTCCCACGACTTTGAATCAAGCTTCTCCTGAAGTTGTTTCAAGCACTTTGCCAACGACAGCTTCTGAGCTAGTAGCTGTACATTTAGCTGTCAGTGTTTCACATTTTTCTTCTAGCTATAGCACGGTCTATGAATGGAAGTTAGATAACACTGTGATTGGATCGCAAGCTGATTGGCAGTGGACTC
>CAYPZY010000464.1:0-2459 GCA_964415155.1 uncultured Bdellovibrionales bacterium | reverse complement strand
AAACGGTTGGCAAGCAGTAACCTCGAACTTTGGTCAAAGTCAAAATCTATGCCCGTCGGAACGCTTCCGAGAACAAGGCCTAGCCGCATTTTGTAGTGGCTCACTTATCGCACCCGACATTGTATTAACGGCCGGTCATTGTGTAACTTCGACGACACAATGTCAGAACACGCGATTTGTCTTTGGCTTCGCGGTAGCGAATTCTGGACAACAACGCAATAATTTTTCAGGAGACGATGTTTATCAGTGCCGGGAAGTCATTCACACCGAAGTGGCAGCGGCGGGCAGCGATTTTGCGTTGGTTCGGTTAAATCGTGAAGTGGTAGGAAGAGCTCCTCTCAACTACCGCCGATCAGGACAGTTGTCTGTAGGTGAAAAGGTATTTGTCATCGGTCACCCTGTAGGCCTGCCAACTAAAATTACGGTTGGTGCGCAAGTGCGAAAGGTGCAAAGTTCCTATTTCGTGACGAACCTTGATACTTACGGAGGTAACTCTGGCTCAGCCGTTTTCAACGAGCAAACTGGCGAGATCGAGGGTATTCTCGTGCGTGGTGAGAATGATTTCGTCAATCAAGGAGGCTGTCAGGTATCCTATAAATGCCAAGAGGACTCTTGTCGCGGAGAAGACGTTACCTACGTGGCACAAGTACTACGCTACTTAACCGACCCACCACCAGCGCCCCCTGGCCCACCCACACCACCACCGCAACCTCCGAAACCGCCAACACGAGTGGTGTTCTCCTCAAATTTGCCCGTTAAAATTCCCGATAACTCTCCTACCGGCGTAACTAGTGTTATCAGAGCAACCTCTGCTCCCAATGGCAAAAAAGTAAAAGTTGAAATCCAGATCAACCATTCCTACATCGGTGATTTGAGTATTGTTCTACAAGCGCCTGACAATTCCCAAACGATTTTACATAACCGAGGCGGCGGGAATCAGGTCAATATTTCTGGAGTTTACGGTGAAAATTTAAAACCAGTGCAAGCACTTGAAGGTCTAAGTAATGTCAGTAAAGTTGGCGATTGGAAACTCACCATTAGGGACTTGGCCGTTGTTGACGTCGGCACGCTAATGAGTTGGAAGGTAATTTACGAATAGATTGGAATCGTAAAGGTGAAAGTCGCACCTTGCTCTGGTTGCGACTTCACCGCAATTTTCCCACTGTGATGATCAACGATTTTTTTACAAACAACATAGTTCAGACCCAAGGTAGCATCTGACGACTCCGTAAATTCCGGCAGAGCAAATAGCTTGGCAGCAACCTGTTCCGTAAAGCCATCGCCGTTATCACTAATAGTGATCAACACTTCCTTTTCGAGCTTTTCTCCCTTAACAGTAATTTCTATCGGCTTGCCTTTAGCTTTGCGTACCAAGGAGGAAATGAGATTGTGAAAAAGAATTCTAAGAAATCCACTGCAAGCCATGAGATTTGGAATGTGTTTAATTTCGACTTTCACTTTTAGTGGTTCGATGATTGGACTCAAGTCATCCACTACACCTTGCACAAGTTCCGTGGTGATGACTTCCTGAAACTTTTCTTTGCTTGAACGAATATGCAAGTAAGAAAGCAGAGTATCTATTGTCATATCCACTTTAATCAGTCGTTCAGTTAATTGGTCTGCGGTCTTGGCAACTTGGTCCGCTGCTATGTTTTTGAGTTCCTCACCTTGTATGAAGATTTCACGAAGAGGTTCTTTAACGTAGTCAGCGACTGTCCTCATCACATATTCGAGCTCTTTATGCGAAAACTCATTGGCATCCTTGGCTTGTGTGGCAATTTTAACGAGCTCGCGCTCTTTGGCAATGTTGCGAAGGTAAACGAGAATATTATTCCCTCGCAGATCTAACCTCACCGCACTTAAAGTCGCTGGAACTTTACTGCCGTCGCGTTTAACGAACTCCTTTTCGAACGGATCAACAATACCACCATCCATCAGGGATTTCATTTTTTGAGCATCTTGGTCCAGCCATTCATTCGACGTTATGAGTTCCAACTTTATCGGCAAGTCATTACGTCCATAGCCTATCATCCTCAGAAAGTAGTCATTGGCTTCGTTGATTTGTCCTCGGTGATCCATAATGTAAACACCAATTAAAGGCAGATTAAAAAATTTGTTAAACCGCTCTCCAGATAATTTTGACTCCTCTTCGGCACGGACCCGGTCACTGACATCCATAATAACACCCGCCATGCGCTCGGGTTTACCGGCACCATCCTTGTACACGCGTCCCTTAATAGAAACAAATCTCTCCTTTTTATCTAACGGTCGCACTATCTTGAATTCTTGCTCGTAGTCTTTCTCTGTTTTCAATACATCCAATGTTTTCATCTTGAAAAAGCTCTGCTGGTCGGGATGAATGATTTCACAGAACGCTCCAAAAGTATTTTTGAATTGTCGACGATCCATTCCTATAATTGAAAACGTATTATCATCCGCAACAAAGACATCGCCTTTCA
>CAYPZY010000463.1:0-2465 GCA_964415155.1 uncultured Bdellovibrionales bacterium | reverse complement strand
AACGCTTTTAATTTCAAACTCAAATACAGTGCGAGTAAAAAGTGGCACGGTATCTGCTTTAAAATCAAAGATTAACAAAGGAATTTAACATGAAAACTTTTATTAGCTTCCTAATTATTGCCACTAGTCTTTACGCTCATGCCGAACCTTCCGAAACTTTAAATAAATTGCGCCGTGACTATACAAGTGACTTGAAGAAAACTTCAGATTCTTCGAAACAATATAACCTGAATAGAATTTTAGCTGTCATGGAACATTTCCAGGGCAGTAATGGTTATCCAATATTTAAAGAATACGTCCCTACTGCAGCCGTCATATTTAGAAAATTAAACCAAAAAGAAAAACAAGCCTTTATTAGAGAAATGGAAAACTGTCTTTATAGTGCAATTAACGATTCCTTTAATTATGACGAAGGCACGGTCACAGAGCACGCCGGTGAGTGGCAAATTGACATCATCAATAAATATGCGAAAAAAGTTCGTTGATCTTGTTTCGTAGTAGCGTTGGAAATTCCGCAGGGAATCAAGGTTCCGCTGCGGAAGCAACGCCCTGGGACACGCTCAACTTCCAGCACCACTTCCGCAAACTTACTAATCCACTGCTTTTTCCGCTTGATATGGTACCAAGAGATCTGTGGGTTAGTAGAACCTACCCACGCCCAAACAAATATATTGAACTTAATACATGATCGACGCCATTTACTGTCACTGTCTTCTGCCGCAAATGCGACTTTGCGGCAATAACAGCCAAAGGAAGCCACTATCGTAGGGGCACATTATTTGCTGAGCCAGCAGGTGAATCAAATATATAGGAGATCAAATGAAAAAATTTTTAGCTGTGTTCGCAATAACTTTAAGTGTTCTAGCCAGTGCCGATGTTTTTGCTTGTTCTGGTGAACCAGTCCTTTTAAGTAACGGAACCGTTTTAAGACCTGACAGCATCACTTCAGAAAATGGTCAGTCTGTCAGTATTCAAGAAGCTAAGAACGGCCCACAAATTTATATCCTTACAGATAGAAGTGGAAGAAAAGCTCTTAGTGTGACTATGTCGATCGTACCACCTCGCACAGCGCGATTTGTAGTTAAAAGCTTTAAAGACAACACAACTGTAATCTACGAAGGCACTTTCGGTTTAAGAGCTAACTGCGGTCTTGAACAAGTACAAAGATAGACAGCAAGAAACGTTATTGAACGGTCGCGACTGCGCGAACCGTTCTCTCCACCGTCCGATAGAGTGGGCTTGAAAATAAACCAAACACCATAATCGTGATCGCAAAAATCATCACGATAACTTTGGTGATCATTTGGCGTGGCATAATGATGGATCGACCTTCCATCATGTACATGTAAACAATCGGACGTAAATAATAGTAAACGCCAATCGCTGAACTTAGCGCTCCCCAAATCACTAACCAGTAAAGATCTTGGCTAAGCGCCGCTGAGAACACATAGAGTTTACTAAAGAATCCAAGTGTTGGTGGAATTCCAGCGAGACTTAATAGTATCACAGTAAACATTAAGGCAAAGTAAGGATGACGAGATGCCAGGCCTTTTAAGTCATCGATAGAAATACTTTTACCTTCATGACTCTCCAATAAACTCAAGATTGAAAATGAACCAACGGTCATGATTGCGTAGGAGTATAAGTAGAACATCATTGCCGTTGCTGCTTCTGGAGACTGATTGTTCACACCAACAGTAATTAGCGCCATCATCACATAACCAGAATGCGCGACGCTTGAGTAAGCGAGCATTCGTTTAATATTGTCTTGCATAAGTGCGCAGGCATTGCCAACGACCATGGTTAAAACAGCAAGCCACTCTAACATATAGATGTAATAAACGTTTCCGTCGGCGCCTGAGATTGCATTTACAACTCGAAAGAACGCGACGAAACTTGTTAACTTTACTGTCGCCGCCATGAAAGCAGTGACCGGCGTTGCTGAGCCCTGATAAACGTCGGGTGTCCAGGCATGCAGAGGAAAAATTGACACCTTAAAACAGAGGCCTAAAAACAATAAGACAATACCGACATAAAAAAGTTTATTAACGGCCAAAATCTGCGGACCGAGTACAGCAAGATCCGACAACATTGTCGTTTTAGTTGTTCCAAAAATGTAAGCAATGCCCATGAGGAAAATTGCCGATGCAAAACTTCCTAGAACAAAATATTTAAAGGCTGCTTCTTTGGAAAGAGTTTCTTCCTTACTGAGACTAATTAATACGTAAAGCGCCAGCGACATGATCTCAAGGCCTATGAACATAATGATGAGATCGTTTGACCAAATCATGACGAGCATTCCTATTACAGAATTTAAAACTAGAAAAACCTTCTCAGCAAATCGATCGGTCTTGGTAGCAATGTTTTCACCCAACAAAAATAGTGCGACAGCAGCAAAAATCAAAATAACGCCACCTGCAGCTACTGAAATACCGTCAAACACAAGGGCCTTGCTGAACATGTAA
>CAYPZY010000462.1:0-2470 GCA_964415155.1 uncultured Bdellovibrionales bacterium | reverse complement strand
AATTGCGCAATTCTAACGAGGTTCTTCTTTGAGAACATAGCCCAAATCATTATGGATTCTTTCAAGACGGCGTCCCATTCGCAAAAGGCAAAGACTTATTCCGTAGTATTCATCAGCGTCCATATCGCTGGTCTGCATATTGCGAAACAATGCGCCAATGGCATTTAGCTCTGTTAGAAGTTCCCAGAGACGAGACTGGCTTTTTGATATTTTTTCGTAACTGCCAGGAACAAGTTGGGACTCGCCATCAAATGCTTCTCTATTTTCTAAAGTTTTGACCTTTTGCGAGCTGGAGTTTTTCACTAGCGCGTGCGACCGACAAGTTGTTCATTAATTTTTAACATGCTTGTTAAACCACGTTGTTTGCTTTCAAAAGCGTGTTTTTGTAAATCTGTCAGTACAGAAATAATTACGCCAGTTAAAATCAGCATTCCAACCGTTTGAAATAATACACCGAAAGTTTTGTAAATAACACTTTCCATAAAAAGTCTCCGTTACTGCAAGGAAAGCTTCCTTTGGCCAAGTAGTCCAGTCTATTTATTAAAGAACTGACAAATTTGACTCGCGGCCATGCAAGATTTTTTTTAGTTCGTTTGGATTTTTCCCCAAGATGCCTTTTATTGATCTATTATGCTTAATTGCGCTAGCCGAATTTGAAGTGGCTAAAAATATTTCTTTAAATCCGATTTCAGCGAGTTTTTCGGCCCAGTCTTCACCCTTGTTGTTGGTTCCTAGATTTGAATCCAAAAACAACGGGATATCTTTTTGCAAAATATTTTTTTCATTTAATAGATGTTCAACACTTGAATAGGTCTTAGTATTAAAGCCGTTTTTATGGCTCCAAATTTCCCAAGTTGTTCGATGTAACTCTTCGTCATCAACATAAATAAAATCAATCTTCGTGCTGTTTACCTTTTCATGAATCGGAAATTTCAGCTTTACAGTCGTGCCAAGACCTAACGTTGAACGAATAGAAAAATCTCCGCCGATTTCTTCCAGGGTTTTAATGGCTGAGAAAACACCGCGCCCACATCCACTTCCGCTGCTACGACTTGAAAAACCTTTTTGACCTACTTTGTCGATCACTTCTTGAGAAATACCGACACCAGAATCTTTTACCGTAATTTCAACAAAGTCTTTTGAATTTGAAACGTCGACATGGATTTCTTTTCTGGTTTCACAGGCAAGCATCGCATTATCAATGAGATTAGATAAAATTCGGGCGAGAGATGCGCTACTTAATGCACTCTCTACTAAAAGTGATTCATCCGAAACTGAAATAGTTCCACCTTTAAATAAGGGTGTTTTTTCAGTCACGATGTCTTTTACAATTTGCGCGACATTATAAATCGGCTCGTTTTTAACTTCGGTCTGTTTTATTTCAGAATGAAGTAAAAAATTAGCGACAGAGTTTGCCCGAACTAAAGCTTTATCCAACGCATGCTTTAACGGAGAATCTGGCAACTCCATCATTTCAACTAAGGCTCCGATTGCTGCAATGGGACTACGAATGTCGTGCGCCACTTGTTGGTTATTCTCTTTAATGGCTAAAGTTACCGCTTTTTCCGCTTCAAGTTCGCTAGCTAGTTTAATTTTAGCTCTGAGGTCATTCAGCTCTTTAATTTCTAAAGGTTCGTCTCCCAACAAATTTTTAATCAGCGGCTCAAAAATGTCTTTTTTAATTTTATCTTTTGTTGATTGGATAAAATAAAAACCCATGAAGACAAACAAAAGCGACCAACCTAGACTAGGAAGTAGTGGTATAACGTCGTTGATTAAACTAAACCTGGCGCGAAGAATTTGTGTACCAGATCCAGTCACATTTTGCTCTATGATTAGTTCTAATAAGGTCGATTTATTTTTGCAGGCATTCAAGGTTTGATTGGCCGCAATTTCTTGACGGTCACCACTGCAAACTTCGGCTCCAACGGCTCCACCCTGTGATAACAAAGTTTCTAGAACACTTTCCGCAATCACACGATTGTTTTGACTGAATGCTACGCTCAGTAGATCAGATGTCTGTTTCACATAACTTACGTGTTTCGCTTCGATGGAATAAAACGATAGACCAGCAAAAATAAGCCACAAAGAAAATAGAAACAGAGCCACAATCATTTGCGGTCTTGTATGAAATTTTCTTAGCCACTGCCTTAAAGTCATTATTTTGCCTCAAATATATGAAGGTGACCTTCGTTGCGTCTTAAAATACGTCCTGTCACGTTGACTTTGTCGTTTCTGTATATAGCCACCGCTTTGTTGAAACCTAGATGTGTAATTGGTGCTTCGTCTAAAATCGCAAGACTTACTTTTTGATAAAATGAATTGATGCTCTCGTTATCAATTATTTTTCGACCTTCTTCTAAAAGATCAGAAACTTTTTGGTTCTGTAGCATCGGACTTGTGATTGCTCCATTTTTTCCTAATAGATGATATATCCCATCGGGATCACCACTGGCGACACCAAAAGCAC